>CAYRJT010000011.1:13802-20706 GCA_964424675.1 uncultured Lachnospiraceae bacterium | reverse complement strand
CAATCTTGAGCATATTGATTGGAAATCAAGAGATTTACCTTTCAGAGCTGGCTCTGCTTGGAACAGCAACCAAATTTGCAGAATGTATGCTTGCCGTAAAATACAGAGAGGTAGCCGAGGACGGACATATCATCGGCGGGCCTTTCTACTATATTGAAAAAGGAATGGGCAAGAACTGGAAATGGCTCGGCAAATTATTTGCTGCTTTCGGAGTCATTGCAGGACTGCTTGGAATCGGTACCTTCACACAGGTAAATGGAATTACGAGCGCAGTTAATAATTTCTTTGATCCGGCAAATGCATGGACCGTCACCATCTTTGGTCATGCATATTCCTGGACCGTTGTCATTGCCGGACTGATCCTCACATTTTGCATCGGTCTTGTAATCATTGGCGGAATCAAGAGAATCTCCAAGGTGGCTGAAATTGTAGTTCCTTTTATGGCAATTCTCTATGTAGCCGCTGCATTGATTATATTAATCTGTAATTATGCTAAGATTCCTGCAGCCATTGCTGAGGTTGTGGAAAGTGCATTCGGTCTGCGTGCCGCTGCCGGTGGTGCTCTCGGTGCAGTTCTGATTGCTATGCAGAAGGGTGTTGCCCGTGGTATCTTCTCAAATGAAGCTGGTCTTGGAAGTGCCCCGATTGCTGCCGCAGCTGCCAAATCTGATGAAGCAGTTCGTCAGGGTCTGATTTCCATGATGGGAACAATCATTGATACAGTCATCATCTGTACCATGACAGGTCTTGCGATTGTGATTACAGGTGCCTGGAACATTGGACTGGAGGGTGTCGCTGTTACGACAAAGGCATTTGAGCTTGGACTTCCGTTCTCGTCCTCTGTTGCTGCTTTTATTCTGATGATTTGTCTTGTATTCTTTGCATTTACCACCATTCTCGGCTGGGATTACTATAGTGAGAAATGTCTGGAATACCTGACAAATGGTAATACAGGGGCTGTCAAGGGCTATCGTTGGTTATACATACTGGCAGTTTTCATCGGGCCATTCATGACTGTATCTGCTGTATGGACCATCGCCGATATTTTCAACGGTCTGATGGCCATCCCTAACCTCATTGCATTGCTGGCTCTGAACGGAGTCGTTGTGGCTGAGACAAAGTCCTACTTCTCAAGATTTCCAAACGCTCCTTCTAAAAAGAAATAAATTACGAACATAAAAAAGCCCCGGATTCTGGGGCTTTTTTTGACTCTGTGCACCTGACGGCGCATGTTTCAGTTACTCTTCTATGCAAACTGCATCAGATACAGCTGCCTGTATCGTCCGTCCTGTTCAAGAAGAGACTGATGGGTTCCTTCCTCTGCCACTTCTCCCTTTTCTAACACGATAATTCTATCACAATTCTCAATGGTTGATATTCTGTGGGCAATGATGATGCTCGTTTTTCCCTCCAGAAGATGATTCAGGGCTTCCTGCACCTCCTGTTCTGATTTGGAATCCAGAGCAGAAGTTGCTTCATCCAGTAGAATAACCGGCGCATTCTTCACAAATGCTCTTGCAATGGCAATTCTCTGTTTCTGTCCTCCGGAAAGCTTCGAACCGCGCTCTCCTATCTCCGTATACATGCCATCTGGCAAAGATGCGATGAATTCTGTCAGAAATGCATCTGCCAGTGCCTGTTTGATTTCCGCTTCTGTCGCATCCGGCCTTCCCATTCTGACATTCTCATAAATGGTTGTATCAAATAAATAGCAGTCCTGCGGTACATAAGAAAAGAAGGAACGCATCGTATGGACACTATACTGTTCACTATCATGACCAAACATACGAATGATGCCGCCTTTCTTTACAGCAAATTCCAGCATCAGCTTATATAAAGTTGTCTTTCCGCCTCCACTGCCGCCGACCACAGCCAGCTTCTCGCCCCTTTTAATCTGCAGAGAAAAATCCTTGAAAATGTCCTGTCCTTCATCATAGGTAAAAGACAGATGCTTTAACTCGACTGCATTTTCTGCTTGATCATCCGGCTGTACAAGATCCTCACGTTCCGACTCCGGCTCCGCGTCCAGAAAAGAAAAGAGTCTGTCTGCTCCTACAATATATCTCTGCAGGCCTGCACATTTCTGACCCAGTTCTCCGATTTCTGCATTCATCCCCATCTGCAGGGATGCAATAAAAATCACATCCGGTATCTCTGCCATTCCCTGATAAACGAGAAATAAACCGATTGCCGTCACTCCGGCAAATGTCAGAAACCCCTGTATATCTGTAAAAAGGCTCAATATGGATTTGCGTCTGATCAAGGATACATTCAGCCTGTAGATATCTGCTGTTTTCTCTTCATATTGTTCCTGCAGCAGCTGATCCAGTCCATACATTCTGGAAACCATGGCTCCTGACAGTGAGTTGACAATTCCCTGTGCCGCCTCACCGGTTGCCTGCTTCACCTGATATTCCTTCTTCTGCAGCGGCTTCGTATTGAGATGTATCAGCATCATTCCGATGAAGCCAAACAGCAACGAGAGAATGCCCAGTACAGGATTGACCACAATCACGATCACCCCGATTGCTACAATCATAAATACAATGGAAAATGGATTGTGCTGACCGACACCTGGATATGCAACGAGCTGAATTGCAGAATCAAAGTCTGATGTCAGTCTGCTTACAAGATCTCCGGAATATATCTGTTCTATATAAGAAACAGGCAGTCGCTGTGCCTTATCGAACATGTCCTTTCGAAATACGCCTGAAATCCGGGAATAGGTAGTATAGATTGTCCCAAATGCCCAGGGAAACACTATAAAGCCAATCAGCTCTATGACCACAATTCTGATGATGGTGGCAGACAGCGACTGAAAAGAG
This sequence comes from uncultured Lachnospiraceae bacterium, assembly GCA_964424675.1. GTDB lineage: Bacteria > Bacillota > Clostridia > Lachnospirales > Lachnospiraceae > JAAYYM01. The sequence goes on along the minus strand of CAYRJT010000011.1, from coordinate 17,881 downwards.
CCTGCAACACATACTTCTGTAAATGCTCTGATGATATAGGCATCCATAAAAGAAAAGAATAATGGAGACAGGCTTCCCACCAAAAAGCCTGCATAGAAGCGAAACCGATATTTTTTGCAGTAATTCCACATGCGAAAAATTAGTCCTGCTGACTTCCGTAAGGAATAGGATGTTTCTTTTTTCTTGTTATGCATAAACCACATCCCCCTTTACCTGATGCTCGTACAGCATTCTGTAGATTCCGTTATGCTTCATTAACTCTTCGTGTGTTCCCCGCTCTACAATCCGTCCCTCACTCAGGCAGATGATACGATCCACATTATGAATTGCCGACAGACGGTGAGCAATCATGATGGTCGTCCTTCCTGCCGTCAGCTTCGCCAGTGCCTCCTGCTCTGAAGCATTCTTTCTTCCCATTAATACATTACTCAGAATGGTTCCGGGAAAAAGGAAAGCATCCTGACCGACATAAGCGATCTTCTCTCTGAGTGCACTTGTGCTCCAGGTTCTTCTTTCATTTCCAAATATCATAATATTGCCCTTAGTCTGTTCATAAAAGCCTGCAAGCAGCTTCATAATCGTTGATTTGCCTGAACCGGATGTCCCGACCAGAGCCACCTGCTCTCCGGGATTGATACGAAAATCCACTCCATGTAAGATCTCTGTCTGCTCCTGATATCTAAAACCTATCTGTTCAAATATCACCGGTATCTTAGAGCTTCCTTCTGTCAGACTTCCGCCCTGCGGTTCTGTCTCCACATCCCAGATTTCAAATATACGGTCTGCAATTCCTATTGTATTATAGATATCTCTGACCTGCCATGATAAGCCACCGACTGCATTAAATGCTCCTGATGCAATCATGATATAGGCAACCAGTGAGCCAAGCGTCATCTGCCCCATCAGGGTATAATAAGTGCCAATCGCTGTAATGCATAACGTCGGTGCAAGATTCATCAGAATCTGCAGTGGAAATAAAATAAATTCCATTCGAAAGGATTTAACGTTGGCTGTCACAGATTCATCAACAGCCTCACCATATTTCTTCGAAATTTCTCTTTCCATTCCAAATGCCTTGGATATAGAAAGTCCACTCAGAAAATCCATAAAGACTGCGCTGACTTTTCCCTCGGCAACGGAACGTTTATTTCCAAGATCAGCAATCGGTTTTCCTGACTGGAACTGAAAATATCCTACAATCGGAATGATACAGAAGCTGATCAGTGACAGCTTCCAGTTCACTACAAAGCAAATTACCATACAGACAACAAATCTGATCAGTTCTGATAATTCCCATGTTAAAAACTGATTGACAGCCTCCACCATAGCATTCAGGTCGCCGTTCACACGTGACAGTATATCACCCAGCTTATGGTTATCCAGCCATCGCATACTTGCCTTGCTGATATGTTCATAGGTGTAAGAACGCATCCTTCTGATGCAGATTTCGCTCAGATGGTTAACCCTGTAATTCACCTGATATGTCACAACCAGCTTCAGCAGCTGGATGACACATAAAATGACCGTCAGTCTGATAAACAACTCCATCTGTCTGTCACTCACTGCGTCTAACATATCTCCTGTACACAACGATATACCAGATTGTAATACCATCGAAATCACAAGAAATAATACCGCGGTCATAAACCCCGGTATTGATTCTTTGTTAATATATAAAAACCTGCTCAGAACCTTCTGATACGGCTTCTCTTTTTTCTTTTTCATAATCTCCACCCTGCTGTATTTTACTGATTGCTCTTCTGTTCTTCGTGTGTCTGGCTGAGCATCTGCTCCTGAAAGAGTCTCAGATTCTGATTAAACTGTACTGCACTTCTCTGTGCGTTGACAAACATGACGAAATTAACTGTAACATAAACGACAGCAATTGACAATACCAGAGTGATACATAGCTTGGGCTCGTAAAAATTCCCAACCGCCGCATTGATACCAAACACCATTGCTTCAATCATCAGCAAATGAAGGATTTTACGGAAGATGGTCTGCGAGACAGTCAGCTCCTTCTTAGAAACTGTGACCAGACTTGCAAGTGCAGACAGCAGTCCGAATAACGGTGGTGAAAAGAATGCCCCAAAGGAAAGCTGTGTGTCCGGCATGAAAATAACTCCTAAAATTCCCTCCAGCATAGTCACGCAGGCAGTGACAATCAAAAATGTCATTAATAATTCAATCCATAAATCTTTACCTTTCATGTGACTTACCTCCCATCACAATCTTCTTCAAATTCTGTGCATACTGTCTGGAAATCATCAGCTTCTCGCCATTTTTCATATTTGCAAGGAAGCGGCCATTGAGTGCAGGGCTGATACCGTCAAGCTGCATGAGATTCAAAACAACTGACTTGGAACATCGGACAAAGTGATACGGTTCGTATGCCTGTTCAATCTCATAGAGCCGCAGCTTCAGTTCGTAGACATTTTCTGTCGTATAGGCAAAGGATTTCTCATCCACAGCTTCAAAGTAACAGACATCCTCAAGGCGAAACCGTTTCAGCTGGTCTCCTGACATGCCCGACAGTTCTGTGCCCTTGGTCAGTGCGTAGGTATAAATGTCCCTGACCTCTTTTGTCACCTCCACGCACTCTATGATGACCTGTTCTGCCGCTTTGTCTGTGATTTTTTTCACATATGCCTTCATGCAGAGCTTCCTTTCTGATGGTTCATTCTGATTGATTCTTTTCTGTGGTCATTACTTTCCATAGGCCTCAGTCATGATGATTACAGTTCTTGATAGACTTAGAGATATTCTGACTGCAGATTCAGCTCTCCGGAATCCTTCAGATAGTAGTTAAAATATTCAAGTATGATTGCATTGATTGTTTCTGTAGCAACTCGCGCGTTTACGGTTGCATGCCCAGAGCTTGCCGTGCCCTGGCACATCAGACTTGCCAGTGCGGGTGATACCATTGCAAGATCCGTGAAGTTCAGATGACTGATTCCATTTATGATGACCTCATGAAAATCCTTCGCATTCTCTCCGGTATGGAAATTGATATAGGTGACACCATTTGTTTCCGGAAGTGCTGCCGCCTGGTCATAGACTTCTCTCGAATTCATATCAAGGAGTGGAATTGGATACACCTCATCACGATAGACATATGCTCCATCCTTGAAATCAAGATACTCGCCGAACATAGAGCCTTCCATGTCTATGACTGCATCTATATCATTTCGCGTCCTCCCAAGCTCTACTGCAGTTGCACCACCCAGAGAATGACCAAACAGACCAATTTTCTCCGGATCCACCATAGCAAACGGTTCCTCACCACTCTCTGCCTTTGCAAGAATGGTATCCAGTACGAAATTCTCGTCTCCGGTTCTGATCTTCATCCATTCACGGCTATTGTTGAATACATGACTTTCGCCCTCAGGAGTGTCATCTCCGTTATCGTCATAGACCTGACTCATAAACTTTTGATCCACAATCGTTACTTTACCGTTTGTATCCATGACATAAGCTGCCTGATAGGGATGTGCGATACTGACGGCTACATATCCATTTGATGCCAGCTCTGTACAGGTTGAAGTATTACTGTCCACTGTTCCAAAGGAACCGTGTGAAAATACGACTAATGGATAGGTTCCTTCTTCCTCAGGATACCATACTTTGATTGTAACTGCACGCTTTTCACCTGTGTTTACATAGGTCTCCTCACGGCTTTCATCCACCCATGTATAATCAGCTACTGCTACCTCATGTGAGCCTGTCACTGCCGGTTCCTTGTACTGCGGGAGCAGGATTGCCAGAAATAATGCAACTGTGTATAACAGACAGTTCCCAATGCATTTCGCAATCTGCTTTCCTGTCTGATAAGGCTGATTCTTTTTCTTTCTCCAGATCAGATAACCGATACCCGCCTGCAGGATTAATATAAACAGGAACAATCCGTATCGAAACATCCCCTGCAATACTCCGCAAAGCAATAATAAAATCAGCAGAACCACACTGCCTGCTCTGACAATCATCTTCTCCGGATCATGTCTATCCTTTTTCACAAAAGACCAAATCATGAAAAATAACTCTACTGCAATTGCAACACTTAATAATAAAACTCCCATCTT
>CAYRJT010000011.1:3927-13792 GCA_964424675.1 uncultured Lachnospiraceae bacterium | reverse complement strand
GGGCACGGTTTTCATATGTATTTCATGCCCTTTCCTTGATAAAGCCACCTTAGCACTCATTCTCCCCAAAGCCAATACTTTCGAGGATGAGTTGCGTTTTTGGTGGATGTGTTGCATTTGGAGCGGATATATTGCATTTTAAACGGATGTGTTGCATTTTAAACGGATGTGTTGCTTCGTGGCTTTTGGACAAGTGAGGAGCTTGAAGTGCATAGAAATTCTAAACTGAAGGATTCAGATGCAATTTAGCTTGATTTTGGACAAGTGAAGTGCTTGAAGCGCATAGAAATTCCAAACTGAGGGATTCAGATGTAGGTTAGCTTGATTTTGGACAAGACAGCTTGAATAATGTTGACTCAGACTCCAAAATAATGAGGGAATCCTGTTTCTTTGGAATTTGTACTGGAGTTGCAGGGGATCTATTGTCCAATACAGGATGGCGAGACCTTATGCATCTGCTGTTTTGGAATTGTTGCTGCCCGTGGAGCAAGTCTCTTGTCCAAAATCCACACTATATTGGGGACGGAAGCTAATTTTTCTATAGAAGTATTTTCTGTGTAGCGATGTGATCTGCAAAGGTCTGGTCATGTTCTACGATGAGCATGGTCGGCTGGTATTTTAAGATTAACTGTTCAATTTGCATACGGGAGAAGACATCTATATAATTCAGCGGTTCATCCCAGATATAGAGATGTGCCTGCTGCAGCAGACTGCCTGCAATCAGCACCTTTTTTCTCTGTCCCTCGGAATAATCCTCCATCGGTTTTTCAAACTGAACCCGCTCAAAGTCAAGCTGCCGCAGAACTGCCTTAAAGAGGCTCTCTTCTACCCCGCAGGCTCTGATATAATCTTCTAACGAGCCCTTTAGAAAAGACGTGTCCTGATTGATATAGGATATAATCAGTCCGCTTGCTGCCTCTAAGGCTCCTTCTGTAACAAAGGATTCTTCAGTCTTGCTGCGTTCCGTCTGCTTGCCGATATGATTCAAGACAGTTACATTTTGATTCTGCAAGATAGACTTAATCAGCGTGGATTTTCCGCATCCGTTCGCTCCCTGCAAAATCATGCGGTCGCCTCGCTTTAATTGCATCGTTAAGTCTCGAATCACATAATCCTTATTGCTGCTGTCTATGGCATCAGCTCTAACGTCGTATTGATCCTGATTGGCATGATTTCCAATAGTCGCATATCTACAAGAGTATTCCCTGCAGGCTATGTAAATCTCCTTATGATGTGTAAGCGGCTTAAGCTTCAGTTCTACCGGACTCTCCAGATCCTTGAGCAGTCCCTGCTTCTCCTGAATGGCGGCTTCCGAGCGGTTTGCAAAGGTCTTGCTCCGCTTCTGCATTTTCTTACTGCGTGCGCCGATGTAAGCGCGCGTGTCCAGAAAGCGGTCATGCTCCTTCACAGGGTCGAATCCGATCTTCGTTGCCTCGACCTTGTCTGCCCACATGGCATTTTTCTTAGCCGCTTCATCCAGCTTCGCGATTTCATGTTTCAGTTTTTCATTTTCTGCAAGCTCAAAGGCATCCTTTTTCTGCTTGTTCTCCCACCATGTACTGAAATTGCCTTTTTCCACTGTAATGGTATTGCGGTTTAAAACAAGCACATGATCCACACACTGGTCTAAGAACCATCTGTCGTGTGATACCAGAATAAAGCCCTTTTTTGACTTCAGATATTCCACCAGCAGCTTTCTGGTCGGCATATCAAGATGATTTGTCGGTTCATCAATCAGCAGAAATGCCTGCTCCCCTGAAAACAGCAAAGCCAGCATGACCTTCGTCCGTTCGCCGTGACTGAGTGTCTGATATGGGCGATACAGAAGCTCTGCATCCGTATGCAGCAGTTCAAGCTCCCTGCAGATCTTCCAAAGCTCGTACTCCGGCTCCAGTCTTTCAATCACATCGATCGTATTATCTGTCATCCACGCTTCCTCTACCGGATATGGAAAATACTCGAATACCGTAGATGTTGTAATGCTTCCCCGGTATTCGTACTTTCCAAGCAGCAGATTGAGGAAGGTCGTTTTGCCCTTCCCATTTCTTCCGATCAAACCCAGCTTCCAGTCGGTATCAATCGAAAACGATACATTTTCAAAAATATTGTCAAAGCTGCCTTCATAACAAAAGGTCAGCCCGGATACATTCACTTGTGCCATTTAAACCTCCGAAACTTCAATCAAATTTTTTCATGCATGACTGACTGCACAGACTAATGAAGGTGCGTTCTCTGATACAGACATTCTCCTGCAAATTGCAGCTTTGTGGGATGAAAGTCTTTCTGTTCTGAATAAATGTAATAACAGCAGTCACGATTGGATAATACAATACAGGCACCCCATCCACGATAATTGTATTCTGTCTGTACGGACTCTCTCGTTTTATGAGGAAAGTTAAGCGTCAGATTAGACATTTTTAAAATAAAGGCATCCTGATTGAGGGTCAGATATCCTTCGCCGAGTGATACAAAACCTTTTGCATTTGGCAGTGCTTCAACACGAACTTTATATGGTATCTCAAATGAATCCTGTTTGATCCTCTGTCGTATTTCCTGTTCTGTCTGTGCTCTCTCCCACTCATACCATAACGGTACTGTTAATGGATCCATGTGCATACCATCTGAAATGATCGAAGTCTGTGCTTCTTGCGTTCTGTTCACTTTTTCATGATTTCCAAAATAATCAATCATCAGTTCTCCATACTCGGTCAAGTTCCATGTCATACCGCAAGCGCGACATCTAATATGACTTCCCATGCTCTCCATTTCATACTGTTCTTTACATACTCTGCATTGATATAACACCTTATGTAAACCTTCTGCCCTATTGGGTTCAGAAATTTGAATCTTTTGTTCAAGCTGCCATGCATATTCATCATACTGCAGCTTTTCCTCGATTGTTTTCTGTATCTCATCTGCCGCAGCAGCTTCCAGCTGTTCCTTCGTATAAATGCATTCAAGTGTGGCTTCCATCCTCGTCTTTCTGGTATGCTCTTCATCCCAGAACGGATTTGCCAGATAACTTCCATGGGCAGACAGCATGACGACGGGAACCTGCATCATCTTCGCAAGCTTCCCGAGGTTTCCCGGTAATGCTGCAGTCGTTCCGGCATTCGAATGTCTGGATTCCGGGAAGATCACTACAGACTGTCCCTGCCCCAGTGCATATTTGATATTTCTTACCACAGAATAGTCCGATACATATCTTCTCTTTCCGATGCATCCAATCCTACGATACAGTCCCTCACCAAATGCAGCAAAGCCCTCCATATCTGATATATAATTGGCCCGATGCGGAAACAAAGCAAGCGGCGCTATATAATAATCCGAGAAGCCCTGGTGTGTCGAAATCACAAGATACGGCGGCTTGATTTGCTGCCTGTTTCGTTGTCTTATATTCTGCTGTATGTCCTGCTGCTCCATGTCTTGCTGCTTCCTGTTTTGCTGCTTGTCCTGCTGCATGTCCTGCTGCTTGTCCTGCTGCTTGTCCTGCTGCTTGTCCTGCTGCTTGTCCTGCTGCATGTCCTGCTGCTTGTCCTGCTGCTTGTCCTGCTGCTTGTCCTGCTGCTGCATGTCCTGCTGCTTCATGTTTTTGTGTGTAATCTTCAATCCGAATTTTCTGGTCATGACAAAAGAGATTCCCCAGATAAGAGGCATCAAAATAGGAGCTTGCTTCACGGGTTTCCTGCTCATATCAAATGGTGTCATATCTCTTTTCCTATTTTTCAGCATATGATTCTCCCCTATCACCAAAACCAAGCATTTATAGAATTCAGCAACTCTACCACACTCTTTTTGGACAATTCTTTTGCTCAATTCCAGTAACAATTCCAAAATGTCACTTATAAATCATAAATCCCTTTAATTTGGACAATTGCAGTCCTCTACCCCAATAAAAATTCCTTTATACCTCTGATTAGACAATTATTTTGGAATTAAATATTGCTTTTCAAGCACTCTATTATCCAAATCAATCACATTTATTATACAAGCAATCTTGTTTTGGAATTTAACATTACATACAGGCTCTGCATTGTCCAAATTTCGCATTTACAAACTTCGCTTTAGCATTACAGACCCTCTATTACCCAAATTTTGCATTTACAAACTTTCCTTTAGCATTACAGACTCTCTATTACCCAAATTTTGCATCTACAAGCTTTGCGTTAACATTACAGACCCTCTATTATCCAAATCAAATGCAAATATCCCAATATTACTTACAAACTTATAATAAGAAAAGAGAAACAGGGCAGTGTTACCTGCCCCGATGCTTCTCTTTTCTTTTCTGCTGTTTCAGCTCGAATTGCAATTCCTTCTCGGCTTCACGCTGTTCGCGTGATTTCGTTTTTCGTTCGAGTTTCCCTTCCTCCTGCATCAGTTTCAGAGCCTGCTGCGACTTTGTGCCTATCCCTGTGCTTTCCACCTGCTTCTTCACATCCCTTTGAAGACGCTTCGGATTGATGTGCTCTTTCACTTCCTTGACGGAATCAACCGGCGGACTGAATCTCAGCCTGTTGAAATTCTGCATTAGGAACTCCTGTACTTCATAATCCCTTGGCTCCGTTCCAAATGTGACCTTACAGGCAGTTAATTTACCAGCGGATTCCTTTTCAAGGACTCCAATCCAGAATGGAGCATCGAACAAAACAGACAGTTTAATCATCATCTTATCCATGATAATTCCTCCTTTGTATGATTTCATAACAAAGAAGGGACAACCAAGGAGGCAGGTTACTGATATCCGTATCTCTACGAATACTCCCGGACTACCTACCGAGACGTGTTTTTATCTTTGCAGATACATTATATGCCATTTATCAGATTCTATCAACCTGACAAATGTAATGAATACCGCAGGAATTTGAATACAACATGCATCCAATTGCATCATTTCATGCAGTCCACTTTACATAAACAACAGCAGCAATTTGGGAGCCAGTATGGTGATGCCCACCGCATAGATCAGATCCAGCCAGAACATGGAGCCCAATGCACCCACATAGATCAGTCCGATGAACGGTGCGACCAGAATCTTGGCAATAATCGGCACATCCTGATTCTTCAGTACACTTTGATAAAGTGCTTTGGCATCACCTGTACTCGGAAACGCATGCATCAAAATGGAAATACCCAGCCACAACAGGATAATGTCAACAACCGTAATCAGGCTGCTGATTGCCACACGCGCTGACTCAAAGTACAGAATCTCTAAAGAAGCCGGAATCACAATGATCATACCCAGTAATGTATTCATGATAAATGGTCCCATTGCCGTCAGAAAATTTTTCATCGGATCATCTGTAGCCTCATGGAGCACATAGCCGTTTGGATTTTTAAATTGAAAATACTTCACTTCGTATACAGGCACCTTGCACCATCTGCAGAACAGCTGATGTGCCAGTTCATGTACGATGACTCCCGGAAATGTTAGTATTGATATTACGATTCCTGGTATAAAAAACATAATGTTATCCTCCGTATGTTAATGAATATAGTAGTCTTCTAATGTACATTCTCCGTTCAGGAACTGATTCAGCTCCTCATCAAACCCATAGCCGTCTCCTTCAAGGTCTGCCTTCATTGTTTTTGCACCTTCCACGTCTCCGTTTGCCGCTGTTGCGATGATGTAGGTATCTGCAACATAATACTCATCCGGATTCATGTCATATGCAGCCTGTGCTAATGATAAAGCCTTTGTATAATTCTCCTCCAGCATTTCCAGTACAGCCTGACTCCTGATAACGGACGGAAATTCCTTATCCTCTTCATACGCATCTTCTAACAATGTACGGGCTTTGACCAGATTGCCCTGTCTGCGATAGTAATTTGCCACCTGTACTTTTGCATCCGTGTAGGTTGGATCCGTCTGATAGCAATTTTCAAAGTACTCACATCTTTTGGCATCATCCAGCTCCGTATAGCCCATATAATAAAGAACTGTTGCCCGATCATAGTTGATATCCGTCAATAATGCTTCCAGCTCTGCTACGATTTTCCGGCTCACAGCGTCACTGTCTTCTGGCGCAGTTCCCGTAACATTTGCACTCATCTCCTCAAATGTATCGTAAGTATTGTAATAACGCTCAAGCACTGTCATATAATGATTCATCCTGCTGTATACGGAATCCGACACCTCTTTTCCCTCCAGATAGGTACTGATGGCATAGGATGCATAATCATAGTAACCATGCTCCATCGCGATATCCACCATCTTGACCGGTACATCTATGGAGGAAGAATTCTGTTCAGCAATCGCATCCAAATCATTCAGGGTAGAATAAATATAGCCCTGATCTGCTCTTTCTTCTGCCTGCTCTACGGCACGGTAGTTCTTCAAATTCTGTGGAAAATGAATCAGAGAAATCATCCACAAAACCAGAACCCCTGCAAGTGCATAATAAATCCACTTTGGAATCGGATAATGTCCCAGCTCCTCATTCCGTGATACAATCGTTCCGCATGCTCCGCAGAATCTTGCGTCATCCTGTAATTTGGCACCACACTGTTTACAAAACATCGTTCTGTCTCCCTCATTTGTATTTGTTTCACACAAAAATGGGGCCATCAACTGCCCCATTCCTGCATCAGTCGAATATCATTATATGATATACATACTAATTACTCAACCATTATTTTCTATTTTTTTCACATCCATCTTCAAAACAACTACGATGGTAATGCCTGCGAGTCCGATTAAAATCACATATAATATCCAAATGTTTGTGTCGCCGGTTGCCGGTGCTGCCGCTGCCGTCTGATCACTGACAATCATCGTGAACTGCTCTGCAGTACCCTCTACCTGTGTCCCATGTGCATCCACACCTACGACCTCAACTGCCAGACTCTTGCCAAGCATATCTTCTGTAATCGGTATGTCATGTTTGAATTCAAATGTAGAATAATTATCCCAGTCTCTACTATAATTTGATATCCCCGTTATGGAAGGACTTCTCATCATTTCCACCTCTAAACCATGAGAGGATGTGTTTGAGAAGATTTTGGACAAGAGGCTTGCTCAATGCACATGAATGATTCCAAAATAGTATATGTAAAGCGTCGTGCACTCCTATTTTGGACAATAAAGTTCCTGCAACAAAATACAAATTCCAAAGAAACAAAATTACTTCATTTCTTTGGAATCTGAGTCAACAATACCCGTATCATCTTGTCCAAAATCAGACTAACCTGCATCTAAAAGTCTTCCTTTTGGAATTTTTATTCACTTCCAGCACTTCACTTGTCCAAAAATCCCTGATTGATTCAATACCTTTATTGAACATCATATACCATCTGCATGTACATGTCATGATGGAGTGCGTTTCCGGCTGTTCTTATATTCAACACAATGCAGGAATAAACTTTGCAAACAGGTACAGCCCTTCCGCTCCTGCATTCACCTCATGAGGTACTCCCGCGGGCATAATGGATATGACACCACACTCATAATCAATTGCTTTTCCTGCATTGATGCATACTCCGTTTCCTGCAATCACCTCATGTGTTTCTAACTGTGTCTCATGAATATGATTCTGAATGCTGCAGTTAGGTGCAATACGAACCAGATGATAGCTAAATTGTCCGTCCGTATCCTTTGCTGTGATCATATGCTTCAATTCTACCCCTTCAAAGGTAGGATGCTTAGACCATGCAATCTCTCCAAAATTCTTCCTGCTTTCCGGTAATACCAGCTTTCCCTGATTAAAACTTTCAAAAATGTTCATGTAATCGTCTCCTTTTTGTTTGTTGTTGGTTTCTGATTACATCATACCGATATTGGAAAGCTGTGCCTTGTAAAAAGTTGACCTCTTACTCCAGCGACTCCACATATTCCTTTGGAGAGATTCCTAATATACTGTGAAATGCTTTGTCAAAATGACTTTGGTCATAAAATCCCATCTCGGCTGCGGTATCAGCAACAGAAATTCCCTTCTGCAGCAGATGCTGTGCCTTTCTGACACGATTCTGAATCTGAAAATAATGCGGGGTTAACCCTACTGTCTCTTTAAATTTGCGCACCATATAATACTTGTTGATGTAAATACTGTCTGCAAGCTCATCCAGTCTCCAGTCCTGTTCCGGTGCCTCTACCACCTTCTGTGTAATGGCTTCTATCTGTTCCGGCAGTCTCTCCTGTTCCTCATGCATCCGGCAGATGATTTCATAGGCATCCAGATAAGCCGTCTCCTGCTTTTCTCCAATCAGCCTGTTCTCACGCAGTTCCTTAATCAACAGCTTTAGTTTTCGCATACCTTCCTCTATATTGTTCTGTTCCAGAAAATCCACACCAATACACATGGTTAATATTCTTGTAGACGCAGCATTCAGACGCAGCGCATGCACTCTGTAAACAGGAATGATAAACAGATCATCCTGCATGGCACTGAATGTCTGTATTCCGTCAAATATCTCGGCGCATCCATTTAAGATCAGTCCCGCCACATACTTTGATACATGATTATGTTTTTCATATGTCCTCTCCTGATTCTCTGTCAGGACAAATTCTATATTCTCTCCTGCATGAAAATATCTCATATCGTCTCCCTCGGTAAGATCAGAATTTGACTCGGGTATCCGAATTCTTCAATCAGACTGCCTTTGATAAAGCCCTTGCTTTGATAGAAGGCTCTTGCGGCAATCCCTTTTGGATCTTTGTCGCGATAAGTTGTTACCACAATTCTTTTCAACGGATCTGCTTCAGACAGCATTCTTTCATACATGGCACCGGCAATTCCCTGCCTTCTGTAATCCGGATCTGTTGCCATGAAGCAGATCATATTATACTCTCTGGAAAATAGCAGAACGCCAAGAATACGCTCCTGCTCCTTCGCACAAATTGCTGTATGATTCTGCATAAAATCCAATACGGTCTCTCTATGCTCTGTCATTGCTTCCTCTGTCTCCATTCCCGGAAACAAATCACGTACCCGGTTCACCAGATTCATCCATGCCTCTATATCGCTTATTCTTCCTTGTTCAATTTTCATCACAATAAATCCTTTACCTTTTTAGTCATTGTATGATGTTCGTCATTTATATGCCTATTCTATCATTCAAATTCTGCACTGAATAGTGTTTTTTTGACATTCATCACTGATGAAATATCTCTTTCTAATATTATGAACACATTATTCACTTCTTTTTTTCGTTAACAGAAATGACACATTTACATAGTATATTTAAAATGTATGGGAACAAGAATCCATTTTCTTTTCATGCAACAGGAGGTTATACAATGAACGACGCTAAAGAAGAGACTAAGATCAAGAAATTTGTTGCCAAGAGAAGGTCTGACGGAATCATTAAAATCATGTCAAAGGCAGATAATGATGTAATGATCTGTTGTCTCAATGCACTTGCCGAGATTAATGATGAGGCTGCAAGCAACATGATTGCACACAGTCTTGACCATCCTGACAGTTCAGTCAGAATTGCCGCTTGTAAGGCTGCATTGGCACTGAATACTGACTATATGAAGACACATGTTCAGTATTTAATTTCAAAAGAAACTGACCTGGAAGCGAAAAAGACCATGCAGGAAATGATGAACGCTTCAAGACGATAGAGAAAGAGACTGCAGGATGATATACAGCATAGCCAAAAGGCGCTGCCTGAATCCTGTATTCTTTTTCAATATATTTTATTTCTGACAATGTCCACAATAATAAATGGCTCCGCCCATATAGGCTTCCTTACAAATTTCATTACCACATTTCGGGCATGGGGTATACAGCGTATTTTTACTGAGGTATGTGATATATCCGCCCGTTTTCCCGAACAAATCCTTCTCAGTATCTCTGCCTCCCTCATCCGTCATCTGTCTCAGCACACTCTTCACAGAATCATATAGATGTCTGTATTCTTC
>CAYRJT010000011.1:0-3827 GCA_964424675.1 uncultured Lachnospiraceae bacterium | reverse complement strand
CCATACATTGCAATGGTCGTTACAAGTGCCGTCTCATCATCAAATTCAATATACAGCTGATGCTTCTTCGGTACGTCCTTCAGTTCTTCCATATAACGCAGATTTGCTCCGTCAGACAGCACAAGATAACAATCCTCTATCTCTATTTCAAGCATCCCTCCACGTGCTGCTGCTCCGGTAATGCACTTTCCACTTAGAAGATCATCATAACCTGCTGGATCACCCTCATACCACGCAAATTTATGTGGGGAATGATTCGCCTCAACATAGCTGATACACTTGCCCTTTAAGGTTTCATTGATTTCTCTTGCCATGACGGTACTCTCTGGTATTTCAAGCATTTTCTCTTTTCCTCCTAATCCCGTATCCGGTACTCACCTGCCGCACGTATTCATTACAATATACGTCATACTTTTTCTGAAATCAATTCACATCTGTCATTTTATATTGACCAATTCTTCATCTGGGAAATTCGGGATTGACGTTTTTAGTACTATATGGTACTATTTTGATAATATCTATCACTGACAAGGAGAAATCATTATGATGAGAGATGTAGAACAGACAATCGGTAACTTAATTGCGAAAAGAAAGACAGCCTATATCAGCTCTGTTGATGCAGATGGCTTTCCAAATACAAAGGCTATGCTGCCGGCACGTAAAATGGTAGGAATCAAGGAGTTTTATTTTACAACAAATACCTCCTCCATTCGTGTTGCTCAATACAGAGCCAACCCCAAGGCCTGCATTTATTATGCTGATACACGCTTCTTCCGCGGTGTAATGCTGAAGGGAACCATGGAGGTTCTGGAAGACCAGGAAATCAAGGAAGAATGCTGGAGAAACGGAGACACGATGTATTATTCCAAGGGTGTCACCGATCCTGATTACTGTATCCTGAAATTCACAGCCACAAGTGGCAGATACTATGCAAACCTCAAGAAAGAAAATTTCACAATAGAATAATGATTACTTTTGATTCACTGCATCCATAATAAATTTATAAATTCTCTGGTCTGTCTCAGCATCAAAATGCAGGCAGTCCGGCAATACATAGTCCTTCTCCACAAGCATGGAATAGGTGTCTATGTAATTGATGTTGCTGTTTAGCCCTGCCTGAATCAGGTCATTGATGCCAAGTAGGATGGTCAGCAAAGTATTACTGTCATAGGTTCATTCGGTAAAGTCCATGTTGGTTGCAATATGCATAAAATGAGCCTCGACCTGTTCTCTGAAATCTGCATTCAATCCCCTGTTCCGGATACAGCTTCACAATCTCTGTTCTGTCTGCAGTCACATGTGCAATAAATGAGATATAATGTTCTTTTGTCATTGGGTGCTCCATGTGAACATAGTATTCATTTTCCACGATTTCAATCGTCAGCTCATGTTGTTGATTCCATACATCCGCAATCGCCCATCCACCTTCCGGTATTCCCGTTCCTTCTGCTGTTCCCGTTGTTCCTTCTGCTGTTCCCGCTCCTTCTGCCATTCTCGTTGTTCCTTCTGCTGTTCCCGTTCCTTCTGCTATTCCTGTTGCTTTCTTCCTGCTGATTTCTGCTTTGTCAGTCTTCATGCTCTCGGCTTCTAACGCAGGAAGCGTAATCCCACAACAGCCGTAGGCTCCCTGTCCGACTGACCAGATCACATTCCCGCATACCGGGCATACATAGAAGCTTCCCTTTCTCATATTGGCTGACCGGTTATCATTGACTGCATACTCTCCTACCAGAATTTCAGCCACCGACACACCAAGTACCCTTGCAAGCGGCCCAATCAGCCCGATATCAGGAAGTCCTCTGTCTGTCTCCCATTTTGATATTGTCTTATCACTGACCTGCAGCTCGTCTGCTAGTTGTTTCTGTGTCAGCTGTTTCTTTTCTCGTAATTCTCTAATAACCTTTCCCGTTACATAATTCATGATTGTTATCTCCCCTGTCTTTCACTGTCTATTCAGCTATTCTTACTCATTTCCAAACTGGTTCATCTATATATTTTTGATCTTGAGACTGTTCGGTTCTTAATGACAGGAATATCATAGCATTAAGGGCATCATCTCACAACCTACGCAGCGTAGAGTCCAAAAAGGACGTACAAATACTGCCCTGTCCGTCCTTTGTCTGATACTCAGATTCTCTCCACCGGCAGCCAGATACCGCTTTCGTAATCCGGCAATGTGTTATCTCCGAGAGAATACCACTCTATATTCGCACCCATGGAAATCTTAAATTCTGTATTGCCCGGCAGCCATTCCTTGAAAATCTTCGTATTGACTGACTGCATAGCTCCCGGCATTGAGCCGACGCATCGGAACTTCACCCATTCTGTCTCTGGGAACTCAAATAAGCTCATGCCCTCAGGCACCTTGCCTCCGTGATAGATACCGGCAATCAAATAGCGGAATCTCCCATCCTTACACAGATCAACACATACACCGTACTCACCAATCTTACAGTCACAGATTGCATGCTCGATATCTGTCTCAGGCTCATTTCCTGCAAATAATTTCTGCAGATACTTCTCTGCGAACTCATCCCAGAATTTTGGAATCTTCTCGTAGGAATCCTCCATTGAGAACTCCCTTTCAAATCCAATTACCTGAAATTGTTTCATTTTTTCAACTGTATAATCCATATCGTTTCCTCCTTGTATTAAAATACTGATTTTCAGAGGAAGAAATGTCTTCACCTTCATAGCATTTCCCTGCATCTGCATCGGCGAAACCCCGTGGAATCTGGAAAATGCCTTGGTAAAGCTCTCAGGAGTGTCATAACCATACTTATATGCAAGCTCGATTACCTTCTGTCTGCCTGCAATCAGATCCAGCGCAGCCAGATACAGACGTCTGCTTCTGATGTACTCGGCAATCGTATACCCTGTCATGATCTTGAAGCCCTTCTGCAGATAAAAAGAAGACATATGTACCTGATCGGCCACATCATCGGCACTGATCTCCTCTAGCAGATTCGCTTCAATATAAGAGATTGATTTCTTGAGACTCTCTGTCCACTCCATGTTCTTACCTCTTGCTCCTATTTTAATATCACAGGTCAGAAACTTCCTGTCATTTTTAGTTCCTTTTTGTCAGGAGTTCTGTCTCATTGATAATCACGTATCGTTCTGTACCGACCAGCATGACATTGTATATTCTTCATCTTCTCATGATTGATTTTCAGAAGTCTGTCCATCTCATCACATGCATTCTGGTATTCCGAGCTCTGATGATGTACTAATATGTAACTGACCTTCTTAATCTTGCCGGAACTAAGTTCACAGAAGCGGCGTACAGGAGGTGCCAAATGAAATACCCAGATTGGAGTACAGATTGTCACCTGATCATATGCAGTTACGTCAATCGCCGGTTCTTCAATCGGCATTGCCCATCTATGCATACCATATCTGCCACACCACCAGAAGCCAAGGGTTCCCTCTGTTTTCTCTGTTGCCTGAATCTCATAAAGGTCAGCTCCAGTTTCATTGGCTGTCTCATACGCTACTTTCTTTGTATACCCCATACGTGAAAAATAAACTACCAGCTGTTTCGTATCTGTTCCAACATTCGGATAATCCTCCGGGTGCACCTCAAAGTGCTCCTGTTTGTAGAATATTCCTGCTGCATATCCTGTTGCTGCCTGTGCTAACCCAAAGAAGAAGTAAATTGTCGACATGAAGTTCAGTGGGAAAATCACAAACTGAATACAAATCCACAGCATCAATGTCACACCAAACAGTCCGCCTAAGAAAATGCCCTGTCTCTTCTTAGCAAGCAGCAATCCTGCTGCAATCAGATTCGGAATTCCGTTCACACATAAAAGTGCAATTCCCGG
>CAYRJT010000010.1:0-21853 GCA_964424675.1 uncultured Lachnospiraceae bacterium | reverse complement strand
CGCATAGAGCAGTTCCAGCATCGCCTTATCTCTCAGTTCCTTTGGCGCCTCTCCCTTGGGCTGTTCCAATAAACGGACAACCTCTTCCGGTGTCAGTACCTCCGGTACATGCTTTTCTATCTTTGGAGATTTCAATGCCTCGGAAGGGTCTGCCTTGATGGTTCCTTCCTTTAATGAATAATGAAAAAAAGCCTTGATTGCTGCTATATTTCTGGATATGGTGGCAGCAGCAAATCCATTCTTCTCCAGATATAAAATAAAAGAATTCAAGCTGGTCACTGTAATCTGGTCAACTGACTCTATCCCCTGCTCCTCCATATATTTACGGAACTTCATTAAATCTCGCTTATAAGACATCTCTGTGTTGTTAGAAGTCTTCTTTACATTATGTAAATAAGTTATGAATCCTAATATCTCTTGTTCCATTCCGCAAAAAACCTTCCCTATGTATAGTCATACTGTCTCTTTCCAAACGCCTATGAATTACATTATAAGCAGATTTTCCAAGAAAAGCAAACGGTATTTTTCCTTATTTTTTGGGCATTTCAGCCATTTTATCAAAAAAGTACAACATGTCGTTCAAGGTCATTTTTTGTATCACTACATCTTGTTAATCACTCCATTAAAATATTTTTATTATTTTTTTTAAAATGAATGGATTAACATAACTTTCACACACAGCTCCGATTATGCAAACCATAACAGTTACCATAAAAACCACGATATAAATCCCGATCAGTCTTCGTCTTCCTCCATATACATGCTGCATGCTTTCGTTTTTTCCATAAAGTCTGTCGGATACTGCTGCGCCGGCTGTTAACAGGATCAGCATTGCCGGAATATAAAACAAATACTGTGGGAGTACGCCCGTGATACAGAGCAGGATACCCTTTGCCCCAAAGCGCATCGTGGCAATTGATAATAATGCTCCAACCGAGAACCCATACCATGTCACATAT
Organism: uncultured Lachnospiraceae bacterium; assembly: GCA_964424675.1. Taxonomy (GTDB): domain Bacteria; phylum Bacillota; class Clostridia; order Lachnospirales; family Lachnospiraceae; genus JAAYYM01. The sequence continues at coordinate 20,894 of CAYRJT010000010.1, read as the reverse complement.
CCATATCCTACAAAACGACCGAACATCGTCAGTCCGAAAATCCACATGTAGCATAAGGGCAGTATTCTCATTCTGAGACAATACCAAAACAGAGCGCTGCTTTGTATATCTGATCCCTTGTACTTTTGCAGCAGATAATCACTGAGCAGCTGTATCTGCTCCATATATCTGCCACCCATCAGATTGGCAAATAATACACCAAAACAGACTCCTCCAAAAAATAAAAAGAGCCATTTCCTTTGCAAGGATGGCTCTTTCATTGCACGAAACAGATTCATTGTTCTGACTGCCTGACCATTTCCTTAGTACCATTATATGCGTACTCTTTCCGAACATGCTTCTATTTTAGCTGAGATATTTATTTTTGTATGCCAGTATTCCTACCATTGTTTTGGCATCTACGATACGCCCGTCATAGATCATTGCTACAAGCTCTTCTACTTCATAAGCTTCTACATCTATGAACTCATCGTCATCCAGATGCTGATGTGATGGAATCAACTGGTTCGTATAGTAGATGTCTATCTTCTCATTGCTGAATGCGACTGTGGTATTGAGACTTGTCAACAGTTCCAGATGCTCTGTTCTGTATCCTGTCTCCTCCTCCAGTTCACGATAGGCTGTATCAATTGTAGGCTCATCCAGACCATTTCGTCCGCCTGCCGGTATCTCCAGCGTATAGGAATCAATCGCATTGCGATATTGTCTGACCATCAGGATCCTGCCCTGATCATCCACCGGCACAATCGCCGCTGCTCCCTTATGCTTCACAAAATCAAAATAAGTCAGTTTTCCGTCCGGAAGCTTGATTGTATCTGTGTAATACTCTGTAATGCTTCCCTTTTTTACAAGCGTTCTGTCGATTCGTTCGTGTTTAATTCCCATTATTTCAACCCCTTCAGGAACTCATCTATTCTGTCAAGACCCTTTTGTATCTGCTCAATAGAGATTGCATAGGACAGACGGAAGCACTGGGGATATCCAAAGTCCGCACATGGAACTACAGCGACTGCATAGTCTGACAGTAAAATATCAGCCATTCTCTCTGTTGTCTCAACCTTTTCGCCTTTATATTCCTTCTGCAGCGCATCAGATGCATCGACAAACAGATAAAATGCACCCTTCGGCTCTATTGTTGACAGGTACGGCATCTTGGAAACCGTCTCATACATGTAAATCCGACGTTGATTAAATTCTGTCTTCATCTTCTCCACATCATCCTGCGGACCGGTCAATGCTTCCAGTGCTGCCTTCTGGGCGATGGAGTTCGGGTTGGAGGTTGCGTGGCTCTGAATAGAGGACATCAGCTTTGCGATTTCTGCACTTGATCCCGTATAACCCACTCTCCAGCCTGTCATGGAATAGCTCTTTGATAAGCCTGAACAGGTAATCGTTCTCTTATAGATCTCATCGTTAAAAGAAGCAATGCTGATATGCTTTTCATCTCCATAAATCAGATATTCATACATCTCATCTGCAACTACATAGATGTCATTCTTCACAATCACATCTGCAATCGCACGTAGTTCCGCCTCAGTATAGATCATTCCGGTCGGATTGCTTGGTGAATTCAGTACAAGTGCTTTTGTTTTCGGAGTGATTGCTTTCTGGATCTGTTCAGCCGTTGCTTTATAGTTCTGTGCTTTATCCGCATATACAAATACCGGAACGCCATCGGACAGCTTTACCATTTCCGGATAGCTAAGCCAGTATGGTGCCAGGATGATCACTTCATCTCCCGGATTCAGGATGGCATCAAATATATTGGAAAGAGCATGCTTTCCTCCGTTGCTGACCACGATCTGATTCGGCTGGTATTCCAGATGATTGAACGCCTTGAATTTCTTACAAATTGCCTTCTTTAATTCTACTGTTCCGGATGCCGGTGTATATTTAGTAAAACCATTCCTGATTGCATCCACTGCTGCATCGCATACATTGTCCGGTGTATTGAAGTCGGGCTCTCCTGCTCCGAATCCTACAACATCAATGCCCTCAGCCTTCATTTCTTTTGCCTTCGCTGTAATCGCCAAGGTAGAGGACGGTTTTACTGCTTTTGCTTTGTTTGATAGTGTTAATGCCATTTTCTATTCCCCTTCCTGCTTTGTCTGAAACAGTATAATACAAAGAATTTGATTATACAATAGTAAAATCAAAAAATACCGACATTTGTGCGCCTGTCGTAGACATCCATAAGGAATGTCTGCCCCAAAGGTACTTTCTCTTGACCATTACCTGTTTATTATACTAAAATATGCATAAATAATGATACTTAAGACAAAAGATCAAGGGAGAATACAGAATGTTTGGAAATTTATTAAATGATCTGGTTTTAATTTTACTATTTATTGTTTTACTTGGGTTTATCAATGAAATGACCCTAAAGCTTCCAACCGAAATAGCCCTTATGTTATATGCCCTTATTGTAGGCATCATCTTTCTAATTGTAGACATGTGTTCCGCAAATACCATTCTGGATGATTTCCGAGCGAGAATGCATTCTGTCAGTCTGGATGATTTTTTGATGCATGGAGTACTGTGTTTTATGTTGTTCGCCGGCTCCTGCCGTATGCGAAAGCAGGACTTCAGAAAAAGTCTGAAGCTGATTACATCACTTTCCTTATTAACAACGCTGGCCGGTGCATTATTTTACGGATTTCTCTTTTATGGCGTTGTATATCTGCTGAAGCTTCCTCTGACACTTCCCATGTGTTTATTATTTGGCAGCATTGTCGCTCCTACAGATCCGATTGCCGCAACCAGTATTCTTCCTAAATTTGGTCTTCCAAAGGAAACCGGTTTTGTGATTCAGGGCGAATCCCTGTTCAATGATGGAGTCGGCGTTGCACTTTATGTCTGTTTTAAAAGTATGCTTGTCAAAAGTGCCGACCATCAAGGATTCTTTCAGGTCATGTTTCGTGAACTGTTTGGAGCAGCCGCAGTCGGGATTATTATTTCCCTGCTTCTCTTTCAATTGTTCCGTACCACACATGATGAATACCGGCAGATTTCCATATCCCTGCTTGCAGTCGCATCAGCCTATCTGATTTGTGAGTACTTTGGATTTTCAGGTGCCATTGCTTCTGTCATCTGCGGCATTACCTTCGGCACAGAGACTGAAAAATATGCTGAAAAGCATAACGTTCCCATGTATGCTTATCACCATTTCTGGGAGATTCTTGACACTCTGCTAAACCGCATTTTATATGTCATGCTTGGTCTGTCATTCCTCCCCGTACTGAATATTCAGCATATATTTCTCATGTCCATCATCTGTATTGCTATCAACCTGATTGCAAGAAGTGCCAGTGTCTGGGTTTCTTGTCTTCTCTGTCACCCTCTGCCTGACAACTTTAAAGTGCCGCAATTCATCACCATTCTGACCTGGGGTGGGATGCGTGGTGGACTCTGTCTGGCTCTCGCAATGGAATCCAGTCGTATTCTTTCAAATGATGCCTATCTGATTATCATTGCGTGTACCTACATCGTGATATTCTTCACAACGATTGTACAGGGGCTGACCATGCCAATCATCTATAAGAAAATATGCCCTTCCGTTTCAGAATAGTATGATATAAGCCGGCTGATGATTTAGCCGGCTTTTCTTTTTATAAATAGATCATTTCCTCAGCCGGTGCTTTGGCACTGCTGACCTTCGTTGCATAGAGTACAGGACCTTCTCTTCTGTATTCTTTCTTGTATTCAATAGCGATTTCTGCTTCTACTCTGACCCAGGAACCACGCTCGATCATTCCTGCGCCGGGATAATGAACCAGATATCCCAGCATCTGTGTGTCATCTGCACAGCAAGTCATGACCTGCCTTCCGACTGCACACCAGTCAGATTCATTGCTGTGAAGCTTGGCCACACGTCCGATGAAGGTGACTTTTTTCCCTTCATATTTCTCTGATCGCTCCATAGCATCCAGATACCAGATTCCATAATCGTCATCCTCGACCTGAATGACCGGATCGTCCAGACTGTATGGAAGCTGCTCTGCCAGTGGTATGATGCTGCCGTCCTTATGCTCTAAAATGATCTGTACACCGTTGCTCAATGCCTTGGCACTCCGTCTGTAGGAGGATAGATTCATATCCGTCGTGCAGCGGTTAAAAAGCACCATATCTACATCCTTCAGTGTCTCGGACACCTGTGATTTCATATTATTACGATACACTTCAAAGGTAGAGGCATCCACAGTTGTGATGGACTGATATATTTCCCAGTGATCAGGCAGTTTCTTCTCATCCACCTTGATGGCTTTCCACATCGGATTATACTCGATGATCACTGCCCATGGCTTATAGGTCTGTTCCATTGCAGTCAGATGCTCTTGATCAAATTCATCCTCAGATACCGAAACAACCGTAATCCCATTTTTCTTCAAAAACGATTCTTCGTATTCCACTTCTCCTTCTTCGCACATCAAGAGAAGAATCTTTTTGAATTCACTGAACTGCTTTTGATCTACCACACTCTTAATGAAGGAGGTCTTTCCACTGTCCAGAAATCCATTGATAATGAATACAGGCATCTCGTATCTTCTCATGATGCTTCACCAAAGAGCGTCCTCAGCTTGTCTTCATGAATCTTTGAACCGATCACACAGATACGGCCTGTAAACTGTGCTGCTCCCTTTCTGACTTCAAATTCTTCCGGCACCATATCGAAGAACAACCACTCTGTTCCCTCACCAGCAACCATACCCTTGGCGCGCAGAATCGTACCGTAGGATGTATCTTCACTCAGCTGCTGCATGATACTCTTCAGGCGCTCTTCCGTAAACTTCGCTCCTGTCTCCATACCCCAGCTTGTAAATACCTCATCTGCGTGATGATGCCCATGTTCATGATGATGGTCGTGGTCATGACAACCACAGGTACAGTTCTCGTCATGCTCATGGTGGTGTTCGTGGTCATGGTCATGCTCATGGTCATGCTCATGATTGTGGTCATGCTCATGATTGTGGTCATGGTCATGCTCATGCTCGTGGTCATGCTCGTGGTCATGTTCATGGTCATGTTCATGGTCATGCTCGTGGTCATGCTCGTGGTCATGTTCATGGTCATGTTCATGGTCATGTTCATGGTCATGCTCGTGGTCATGACAGCCACAAGTACAGTTCTCGTCATGTTCCTCATGTCCATGATGATGTTCATACATCTCATGTTCCAGTTCCTGAATGAGGTCAGTTGTATGCTCCATGGCATCCAGTATCTGAGTACCGCTCAGATTCTCCCATGGTGTCGTAACGATATGAGCCTCTGTATTATGCTCACGTAACAGTGCCTCACATTCATGCAGCTTGTCCTCACTCACATCCTGCGTTCTGCTCAGGATGATGGCTCTGGCATATTCTACCTGATTTTCAAAGAACTCGCCAAAGTTCTTCATATATACTTTACACTTCTTGGCATCTACTACAACAGAGGCGCTGTTGATGACAATGCCTGCTTCCTCTGCCACATTTTCTATCGCTTTCAGTACATCCGACAGCTTGCCGACCCCTGAAGGCTCGATCAGGATACGTGCCGGATGATAGGTATGAATCACCTCTAATAAAGACTTTCCAAAATCACCTACTAAGGAGCAGCAGATACAGCCGGAATTCATCTCCTTGATTTCAATTCCTGCTTCCTTTAAAAAGCCACCGTCAATTCCGATCTCACCAAATTCATTCTCGATCAGGACAACCTGTTCATTCTGCAGTCCGTCTTTTAACAGCTTTCTGATCAGAGTTGTCTTACCTGCTCCGAGAAATCCTGAAATCACATCCACTTTTGTCATTCTAAAACCTTCTTTCTGAAAATCATAACATTTACTGATTCATATCATCCACGTTACATACTCTAACACTGAATTCTGATAAATTCAATAAAGAGAAACTAAAATTTTAATATGATTCCAATTGCAGCCGCCCCGATAAACCAAAATACCGGATGCATATTCCGCAGTCTCTTAATCTGCAGCAGTCCAAATATCAGGATACTCAATACAAGTGGTCCGACTGCCACAGGATACTGACTCGTATTCCCTGTGATCAATGCCATCTGAAACAATCCAATGACTGCTACTGCAATGACTGCCGTCACCGCTGGTCTGATTCCATAAAATGCTGACTTTACAATGGTTCTCTCGCTGAAATCCTTCATGAACTTTGCGATTAATGTGATCACGATGATGCTTGGCAGTACCAGCCCCAGTGTCGCATCAATGCCTCCCCACAGCCCGCCTGCCTGATAGCCTGCAAATGTTGCCATATTCAGTCCCAGCGGTCCAGGTGTACTCTGACTGACAGCGACCATATTGCTCAGATCAGCCATCGTAAACCAGTCATAACGCTTTGTTAATTCCATCAGATAAGGCAGTGTCGCCGGACCACCTCCGACAGCAAACAGCCCGATCTTGAAAAACTCTAACAACAACAGTAAATATACATTCATGAACGTCTGCCCTCCAGTTTCCAGATCAGCACTCCTGCCACCCCGGCCACTATGACCAGTACAATGGTTGGTACCTCTGTCAACAGTGCCAGCAGGAAAACAATGCTGCTGATCACTACACATTTCCAGTCAACCAGACTCTTCTTGGCCAGCTGAACAACTGTATTCAGCATCAACGCACATACTGCGCCGCGAATGCCATTCAATGCATATGTAATCAGCGGATGGTTCATATATCTGGACAGGAACATAGCTATCATGGTGATAATAACCAGTGACGGAGCAATCATTCCCATAGTTGCCGCGATTCCACCCATCACTCCCTTTTTCTGATAGCCGATATAGGTCGCTGTGTTAACAGCTATAATACCGGGTGTACATTGCCCGATTGCATAGCAGTCCATCAGTTCTTCCTCTGAGATCCATTGCTTTTTATCCACCAGCTCGTAGGTCAGCATCGGCAGCATCGTCAGACCGCCGCCGAATGTCAATCCGCCTATCCGTGCAAATGCCCAGAATAGTTCCACATAATCCTTCATGTTCATTCCCTCTTATCCCTGTAACCTGCTTATCAATGTTACCACAGAACCGATTGCTTGAACATATTGATTTTTATAAAAGGAGTTCTCATTTTGTTGAAAAAATGGTAGAATGAAAAGAAAATCAGGAAAATATAGTGAAGAGGTCATCAGCATGAAGCATAACGGTAAGGAATATATAGAAAAATCTACACATGATTTTGCGGAATTACGCGAAATCATCACAGTTCTCCGAAGCGAAAACGGATGTAAATGGGATCGTGCCCAGGATCATGAATCACTGAAGGTTTGTCTGACAGATGAATGTGACGAAGTCCTACAGGCAATTGACAACCACGATGATACCAATCTATGTGAAGAACTCGGTGATGTCCTTCTGCAGGTGCTGATGCACAGTGAAATAGCAGCAGAACGTGGAGCCTTCACACTTGACGATGTCATCCAGACATTGAGTGAGAAAATGATTCGCCGTCATCCGCATGTATTTGGTGATGTGGTTGTAAACACACCGGAAGAGAGTCTGGCATTGTGGAAGGCAGTGAAAAAGAAGGAGAAAGAAAACCTTCACAGTTCGCAGAGCGATTCTTACTGAAGCAGCCTTCTCAATGTCCGCAACAATGTTTTCTCATCAATTGGTTTTGTCAGGTATGCATTCATTCCCATATCTTCTGATTCCTTGACATCTTCAATAAATGCATCCGCGCTGAGCGCTATAATCGGCACTTTTTCAGCATCCTTTCTGTCCAAACTGCGAAGTTCCTTTGCCGCCGCATATCCATTCATAACCGGCATCCGAATATCCATCAGAACTGCCTGATAGTGATCCGGTTCAGAAGCCTTGTACATCTCCAGCCCGATTCTGCCATTCTCAGCGCAGTCAACCACACAGCCCTGATCCTCCAGAAGCAGTTTCGCGATCTCTACATTGATTTCATTGTCCTCACATAATAATATATGTACACCCTGCAGGCTCCTCTCTTCCAGCTCTTCCTCACTCTCTGGCTCCTCAATGCCCTGAAGGGGGAGTTCTATCGTAACTGTCGTTCCTTTTCCTTCCTCACTCTCCAATATAATGGTTCCCTGCATCAAATCCACGATTTTCTTTACGATTGGCAGGCCAAGTCCGGTTCCCTGATTGTTCTCATTTATTTGTTCCCTGTTTTCCTGTTCAAAATGTCCAAATGCCCGTGGAATAAAGTCCTTGCTCATACCAATACCATTATCACGTATCACAAACTTTCTGTGATCAATATGATCCTCAGATTTGAATAAAGAGCATGAGATAAACTCGATATGTCCACCAGGGTTCGTGAACTTCACAGCATTTGACAGTACATTGATAAAGATCTGGTTGAGCCGTGTCTTATCTGTTAAAATCCATTGTGTGACCTTCTCAAAGCTCATATCAAATTGAATATTTTTTCCCTTGCAGGATTCTGCAATTACATCATTGATGATATCATAAAACTCATCGCAGGAATATGGTTCCGGCTTCAAGACCATCTTATCCTGTTCAATCTGTGACATGTCCAGAATGTCGCTGATGATTCCTGACAGATATTCTCCTGCAAAGTGTATTTTTTGCATATACTGCTTATTCTGTTCTGATGTAGCTTTTTTCATAATGTCATCATTGGAAAAAGATAAAATGGCATTCAGTGGTGTCCGCATATCATGACTCATGCGTGACAGGAACTCACTCTTTGCCTTATTTGCTCTATTTGCCGCATCGGCTGCCTTCTGCAGTTCATGACGCTGACGCTGCTCCTCCACATAAAGATCTGTGATATCGCGTCCAATAATAGCAATTTCCTTATGTGTATCATCTATATAGAATGCTCTGGCTTTCTTATGACGAATGTCCCCGCTCGATGTTCTGACCTTGAATATATGTCTGATGATATTATTTCTTTCCAGGGCATGAATGATTTCCTGTAAGTCAAAAAACTTCATTGCAGCTTTTCGGTTCTCTCCTAGTATGGCGTGATTTAACATCTCTCCAAATTTTTCACAGTACTGAAAATCTTCATCAATTTTCATATTGGTGGATTGAAGTGTTAACTGGGCAAAATGAGCAATGCCATTTTCAGCATTCACAACAGCAACTGCCTCAATTTCCTCATTCATAATCGCATTGACTGCCATCTGATCTTTTTTCTTGGTATCAATATCCTTATTATCAATCAAAGCAATCACATCACCTGAATGACGCTCCATAATAGTGGCTGTACCCTGCATCCAGCGGATTCCTCTTTCCGGTGCTATATAACGATAATCGACATTCACTGAAGTCTTTCCTTTCCGGTATGCCTCTAGAAGTGCCTCTACAAACAGGGTGTTTTTTACAAGCTCACGATCTTCCTCTACAATAATACTGAGTATTCTCTCTCTCAGCTTTTCATTTACAATCTCACCGTTTTTGATATCACGGTTACTCTGAATGGCTGAATGATATTCCTCAATCAGCCCCTGTGTAATATTTACCTGATAGTACGAAACGGAATCCTTCATCACTTCCGCTCGCAGCTGCTTCTCACGTTCATAATTCTGACGTGCTGTTTCCTCACTTTTTTTCAAGACTTCCTTTTCTCTTTGCAGCTCTGTCACATCCAGAAATACTGCGTTGATGATAGCACTTTCCTTCACTCTGTCAGCAATGGCTGCCTTCAGGCTGACCCACATAATGCCGCCATTTTTATCATGACAACGGAACACACAGCTGATCGGTTCATCATTATGAATCAATCTTTCTCTGCATACATTCACCATAGAAATATCATCCTGATAAACCATTCCCATCAGGTCATCCATTGTCAGATTGTCCTCTGTACGATACCCCAGCCAGTCATAGAAACGTCCATTACAATATTGGATTTTCGTATTCCCGTTGGCACTGATAAAGGTGACAAGCCCACCAGGCATATCTTTTACGAGCAGCTCCATCGAATGGTGATCGCGCTCAATCCTTGTATTTAAATCCCTGTGAGTCAGTAAAATGGCTATATAGTCAGCAATTGCCGTCAACTGCCCGATCTGGTCAGTTGACTGAGACGGATTATCCACACCTATAAAGCCAAGAAGTTGACCGTCTCTAAAAAGAGATGCCAAAATAACGGAATGAATCCCCTGTTCCATCAACATCATTTGAAGATTAATCTCATCCTCAGACAGCTGATTCACATCCTCAATCATGAGATACTTGTTCTTCTCTAATGTTTTGTACCAGAATTCATTTGTAAGGAATGGTATGTTCTGAAGATGTTCTATTTCAGGTAAAATTCCTTCTGCACATGACTCATAGGTGTTATTTGATATCCAGTTATCATAATCCAGTTCTACAACATAGCTCCTGTCAGATTGAAAATAATCCCTTATATTAACCAGAGTATCATTTACGGCCTGATCACAATCTGGCTGCGCCAAAATATCATGTGCTGACTGATTTAAGAAAGTCAGCTGTTCCAGTGCTACTCGTTCACTTTGCTGCACACGATAAATATCGGTAATATCATTTGTTACAGACAGCTTCACAGGTTCATCTATTCCAAAGAGACGTACAGTACTGATATTATTGCGGATATATCGTATTTCTCCATCTTTTCTGATGATACGGTATTCCATCGTATACTGCTGCTTCCCTCCATCCGATGTTTCAAACTGCTGAACGATACGCTCGTGATCCTCCGGATGGATGCGGCTATATTTATCCGGGCATTCCTGTTCATACTCTTCTCTGGTTTGATATCCAAGCATCTGAAAAAATTTATCATTCATGATAATAAATTCAGGTTTGCCATTCCGGAGCACAGTACCTGTAACGCCTCCATTAATATTATCCACGATCACACGTAGCTGTTCCTGCAGTGATATTATTTCCGTGACATCTGTTACAACAGAAGTAATCACATCACCATAGCCTTCCATGTTCATTAAGGAAGCATTGGCTCGAAGATTAGCAATTCTTCCATCCCGCTTTGTGATTCTGTAGTCAACGATCACAGGTATTCTGTCTGCTTTTAATTGATTGATTTTCTCTAAAACAGAAGGAAAGTCCTCCGGAAGGATTGTCATCATGACATCCAGCTGCTCTTCCATCGCCTGTTCTTTCGTGTATCCATAGAGTTCATAATATTTATCATTATTAAAAACAAATTTTGATGTTCCATCATCATGAATGATAATTGCAGACACTCCACCATTGATATTCTTCATAATGACTTCCAGCCGGACAGCACTTTCCAGCTGTTTCTTTTCTGCCTTCAAACGTTCCTGCTCTGCCAGATGCCGTTCTGTCGTATTCAAGATTACGCAGTAAAACAAATAGTGATCTCCGGCTCGTGCTATCACTCTGACTGTTGCATTAATATACTCTATACAGGTCTGATGATTTACGATTCCTGACAGCATCAGCTCACAAGAAGATTCCTTGTGGGAGATAATGGCATTTTCAATATTCTGAATCATTTTTTTACGATTTTCATCACCCAGATACTGTATTCCTTTCGCATTTCCAAGGATATCTCCTTCATGTGCCAGCTTCCCAAGTTCATATTTGTATCGTTCATTGATGCGAAGCAATTCTGTCTGTCCGTTATTGTACTCAAAAATACAGGCACCACCCACATAACTATTGAAAATCAGTGTCTCCATAGACTTGGGGTTCCAGAATTCATTATTATCTAATGTCTCAAGTGTCTCCAGCTGCATCATATGCGGCTCTTTAACAGCCTCATTCAGAAGCTTTTCATAGTCCTCCACAGGCATCGGTTTTGCATAGTAATATCCTTGAATATAATAACAGCCTATAGATCTTAGATAATCGGCCTGTTCCTTTTCCTCAACACCCTCAGCAACACTAGACATCCCCAGCCACTTTGCCATTCGTACAATGGATTCTACGATATTTCCGCTCCTGTCAGCATTATCTGTCTTGGAGAAAAAGCGCATGTCCAGCTTCAGCACCTGTGCCGGTACATCCTTTAGTGTATTCAGAGAGGAGTAGCCGCTTCCAAAATCATCAATTTCAAGTGTAAAGCCACTATCAATTAATCTCTTGATGACATTGACCAGCTGCTCGCTCGCCTCAGTAAATGCAGATTCTGTAATTTCAATGCGAAACAGCTCTGAGGGAATCTCATACTTGTGAACAATTCCCGTAATTGTCTCAAAAAAGTCTGCGCGCAGTGCATCATACCTGGATACATTGACCGATACAGGCAGAAGAGTCTGTCCCTCATCAATCCACTTTTTCAGCAATATACAACACTGCTCCCAAATATACTTGTCCAGTTCATAGATAAAGCCGTTTCGTTCAAAAATAGGAATAAAGAGATAGGGTGCCACCATCCCCCTTACAGGATGTCTCCACCGCGTCAGTGCCTCTGCGCCGATCATAGCCCCTGTTGCATGATTATATTGTGGCTGAAGCCATGGTTCAAACTGCCCTGAAACCAATGCATCCTGCATCTCGTTGATCACTTCCTGTTCCAGCAGGAGCTTCGTTCTCATAGACTCATTATACTGGGCCGATCGTTTTTCAAAATCTCCTTTTATAGAATAAAGTGCCAGAAGTGCCCTGTCATACATGGCGCTGACAGGTAAAGACAGGTCGTCCACAATATAACATCCAATACTGCAGGAAATGGATGAAAACTTCTTTCCATATTCTCTGATTTTCCTATGTATTTCATTAACAGTATCTGAATCGATAAAGCTTTGCGGATATAGAAGTGCAAAATCGTCTGCATTAAATCTTGCACAGATTCCTCCGATTTCTTTCATTGCATCCTGTATCGCTCCGGCAATAAACTTCAGGGTCTCATCACCTTTTTCCATTCCATACTGATCATTGATCACCTTGAACTTATCAATGTCGGCACATACCAGAGTATAGTGACCTGCTTCATGTTCCTTGATCATATCCTCTGCCATATTGAAAAAAGTCTTTCTGTTGTATAAACCGGTTAATTCATCCTTCTGCAAGGTACTGATATAGGTAGCATTTTCCCTCATTCTGATTGCATTTCTAATTCGTTGCTTCACAATTTCCGGACGAAATGGTTTCATGGCAAAATCTGTCGCGCCAAGTGTGAGTGCTCTGATCTCAGTGTCGTTTTCTGTATTGGCTGTAATCACAATAACCGGAATCTGAGAAAGCAGTGGATTCTGCTGCAATCTCTCCAGCACTTCAAAGCCATCCATTTCCGGCATAATAATATCTAAAAGGACAGCTGAAATATCCCGATAGGAATCATTCAGAATACACAGCGCTTCTTTACCGCTTGCTGCTTCAATCGTCTCATACTCATCCTGAAGCATTTCACACAGCATCTGCCTGTTCATGCTATAATCATCAATTATTAAAACTTTTCTTCGCATAGAAATACCTCCCTAAAGCAAAATATTCCTGTTATATCTCTTAACATGGATACTTTCCTCTGTCTGTATATCTCTGTAATATCCTGCATGGAGTATTCCTGTTTCTAAAACACTCATCGTATTTACGCTGCAGCAGATACTCATGACATTTTCCAAAACATTTCTCCATTTAAGAATATCATATTTCATCGTCATTTACAATCAATTCGTTTCTATTTTTGTATTTTTCTGATAATTCCACAATATTTCGCGATTATCATACTAATCAATCATAGAAAGCAAAAAAACTCACTTAATTGTCATCCCTTTTTTTCTCTTTTCTTTAGAAAGCAACGTAGACTTTAATATCATTTCTGCAAAACAGCTGAGCATGATTCCGCTGAGTACACCTGCTATCACATCTCGTCTTCTTTGAAATCAGCTCTTTGGTTTATAGTTTCACTTTATCATCCAGTCATAAACACAAAAGAGTCAAAAGATAAACAAACTACAAACTGTTTTTTTCATTTTGATTACGGGAGTGTTTGCATCATTATTGATTGGGGATATTGCGCTCAGTTTGATATGTAAAGCGCTTACATAGATTCAAAGAAGAGAAAGCTGAAATGATTACGAAACTGTAACTATGATAATTGTTTATGATTTGTTTAGATGATCTCTGTAAATCGGAGTTTATCTATGAATATAGATCCTGCTCAGTTTATCCTCTCCATCGCCCTGTGCCATACAGTAAAACTCCCATCCATATCTTTCATAAAAATTGGTATGGTCTGTTATCAAGTACACTGGAGATATTCCTCTATCCCGATTGTCTTTCACAACATAATTTAATAATCTTCCGGCAATTCCTTTCCCCCTATATTCGTTTTCTGTATACACTGCGCAAATATTAGGAGATAACTCCTTTTTATCATGAAAATCATTTTTAATTTCACCCATACCTGCAATGATTTTATCTCCGTCCAGGCACAAATACCATTCTTGAACAACATCACCATTCAAAGAAGCATCCATACTTTCAAGGTAAGCATTTACGGGTATGCCCCATTTGCTGTGAAACCAATTTGCAGCTTCTTCTTTTTTATCCGGGCATTCTTTCAATTTCATAATCTTATATTGAAACATCATTGTCCTCCATCAATTCAAAGTTATCTAAAATTCCATCTTCTTGACTGACAGTCAAGAATCCCCCCAATGTTTTGTGTTCTTTTCTTTGCTGATTTCTTTTATGATTTCTTTGCTGATTTCTTTGCTAATCGTAGTTGCTGATCATAGTTGGTACTTCTTCTTGTTATATTATTTTGCTCATGTCAAGTTTCTTTCTTTTAAGTCCAATATTTTACTATTATTTTATGGTATTTTTTTCCAATAGTCAACCTTATAATCATACAAATTCAGAGCTGAAGCAGGAAAGAACCCACCTTCAAATCTACAAAAACAAATTTGGTGAGTATATCTAATCCCAAAATCAAAACTACAGCCATCACTGACCCACCATCAAATCTACAAATGTATCACCGGTCAACTTCACGTTGGCCGGTGATACATTTACTTCTTTTTGCTTACACAACTCCTGTTACAATCCAGTCATCATCTGCAAGATCATACGCTTGATTACAATGAGGACACCGTCTCTGTTTCGTTGCATCAAAGCTGGCTCCGCAATGCTTGCACTGTATCTTCCTAATTGTGAAGTGATAATCTATGGGTTTATCTATTCGCCGATAAAGCTGCATTTTGAATTTTTCTTCCTTTTCTCTGATACGTTCTTCATCGTAGTACAAAACTTCCATGTACACCTCAACTGTCACATATACATATCTGTCCCTGATCATGCACTGCTTTAATGCAACTCCATAAAAAGATGCCTCCACGATGTCAGCTAAACGTGCAGCAACTGCATTACCAAAATAGTTTGGCAATTCCTGTATGTTCTTTGCAAACAGAATCATTTTGAGCAGAGAAACAATTTTGTTGCTAAAATACTCATAGGAAAATTCCGCACTATATGCTCTCATGGTTCTCAAAAATCGATTTTCAGAGCCTGCTGCATTCACCAAAAATCCGATGGATTTTCCTGCTCCGACAAACATCGTACAAAGTTTCCAAAATACCCAGATCAGATAACCACTGACTCCGCCGCCAATAACACCGGCTAACACACCGGCACATAAAGTACCCATAATGCTCTTATCACCTTGAAAAGCAAAAAAGATTGTATACAAAATGCAAGCAAGCAAGATACAAGGTTTCACAAAGCGAGCGATTTCCTGTTTGATTTCACGCTCGGTTCCGCCTACATCTTCCAAAAAGAAATAGTTTGTCACCTTTGGAAAGAGATCCGGCATTTCAAAGTATGTTCCGCAATAGGAACAATATCTGTTTTGTTCATCCACCTGACAGATTGCTCCACAGTTTGGACATATGTACGACTCGTTTGGCATAAAACATGCCCCTTGACGTCCGTTATGGTCTGATAGAGGTTTTTCTTCTGTACCTTATGATAAATTTGCTTTTTATCCTTGAAAATGGTTCTTGTGAGTTCACAAGATCTAGCCGTCATCTCACTGACATAGCGATTGTCGCTCCACGTTCTTCGAAAGGGTGTCTTCTCCCCGAAATGTCCTCTGGGAGAGATTTGATAAAACATCTGCAGATTCTTGCCGCTCAGACGACGCTGCTGCAGTTCCAGAACATACTGCACATCCTGATCTGCACATACCGGCAACGTGTTGGTTCTTGTATACTCCTGAAGCTGAGCCGCAAATCGTTCAAACATTTCCGGACTTTTCACATTCCATATGTAATTATCATTGCTGTATTCACTGTTCTTCATTCGATACAAATTCCATTGATAAGCCCTTCGCGCAAAATACTAGTCTCTGTTCAAATCCACCCAATTCATATTATCACCAGAGAATATATTATACAACTGTGATATTGTAAGATCCTCCACCGGGTTCTTTTCATTGACAATCACTACGACTCCATCCTTTGCAATCGTCCGGTAATCAAAGATTTCCTTCTCATAGTCCTGCAAAGCTCTTGACACCATTCCCCAGTCGCACTTCTCCTGCATTGCATCCATCAATCCTGACAGAGAATCTGAGGTACGAATCTGTATCGTTGCATTTGGATTATAGTTTGCATAGTCCGCGACCAGCTGTTCCATCAGCGGAGCCATAGAGGTGGAACCTTCTATTGTTATAGTTCCATCAAATCGATATGACAAAAAAGAGTCTGTTTTCTTCACTCCCGTATATCCGTCCTCCACGATAGCCTGTCCTGCGGTCAATATATAATTCATAAAATCATTCTCCAGGTCTGACTTCTTTCCGCTGAATGCAACATTCAAATCTCTACTGAGCGGATACTGGTCACCTGCAATCGTCCCGTCAGTGGCAGCAATATGGTCAACCTTCAACACCTTGATTCCTGACGTCATGTCCTTCAATGCACCCAGTGATACAAAACCGATCGCATTCTCATCCGCCGCTACACAGCTTATCACTTCGTCTGCATTTAATACTTCCTTCGCCTGCTTGGTAATCAGATCTGAGTAGTCCTTCTCACCTGTAGTATTCATAAGACCTGTCTTCTCGGCAAATACTGCCCGTGTTCCGGAGCCCTCTTCTCTTGTAATGACCGCAATACTGCCCAGTTCACCAAGTCCTTCTACTTTTTGTATCGCTGTATTTTCTGCAACATTTCCACATGCTGCTAAGAGCAGCATAGCCACAATGCCCAATATCATCATTCTACTGATATTTTTGATTTTCATAGTATTTGTACTAATGACATATGTTTTTTTCATTGAAATCTTCTCCCTTCATGACTTTCTTTCAATACTATATGACCCTGTTTCAATATGACATCTTTACAAATCCTTTACCATCATCGAAATGTTAAATCTATGTAAAATCCATGCATACTCCATTTCTTCTTTCATAAAAAATAACCTTCTTCTATGTTTATCTGATGTTTCCATAATAGGAATTTCATCAAAACATAAAGGAGGTTATTGCTAATTGCTTTCTTCAATTTTATCTGCGGCCTGTTGTTCACTTTGTTCTATACTGCGAATTTGTAATTTTTTGTTTCCCTTAAAATGTATGGCTCCATTTTGACATACCACAGCACAACGCATGCAAAACTGACACTGCTTCTGGTGTACCGGGTATTCCTCCATACGGATGTTTTGTACCGGGCACGACTGGACACAAAGTCCGCATTTTTTTCATTTCTCTGTATCTGTTTCCAGTTGATTAAACATACGCATCGTGACCCATGGCAGTATCGTATCGCGAGATAAGAAGGAAACAAATGCGGAACCCTTTTTCTCCTCTTTCCATGTATCCTGATCCAGTACCATATCATTTGCAAATTTCTCTGCTTGTACTTTTGCTGCCTGTAAACGCTGATATGTCGTATCCGGTCCTGCCAGCAGATTGTTAGGCATACTGATTTCAATTGCACCCTGTGGCTCATAGTGCTTACCAATCAATATCTTCTTAAGTGGTGTTAAAATCGCCTCAGACGCATTCAGTGTTACAACCACATGTATTTTGTCACCTGTTCCATCCGGAAGTGCCTTTATGTATTTCCAGATATATGGTGAAACCGCCTGTGAATTAATCGGAAAAGCAAGCAGAATCTCTCTTCCCTTTTCATGCACATAGGGGTTTCTTTCTGAGATCTGATTGATTGTGATATCATTTTGATTCAAAATGTCTATCATCCTGTCTACCACTCGTTTTGTATTTCCTGTTCCCGAAAAACATATTACATCAATTTCTCTCTTCATCAAAATCACCCTTTGTTAATTTCTTTCTCTTTTGCAATAATTTTAACGCTTCCTGACACCATTCATCATATGCTGCCCAAACCTTCTGTCCAAACATCAATACCATTAAAACCTCTGCATGATTATCGTGTTCATCAAAGTTCTCCTCAAGATCTTTTTGAAACAGTTCAAACAAATGCTGCTGTTTTTTATGAGTCATCTGAAACTCCTTGATTTGTTCCATGATGGTATCTGTAGAACCCATATTGGAAAAGTACAGCTTCAGCAGAATTTCATATCGAATGACTTCCTTTTCTACCGGACATTCCAGCCACTCCTTCAGCTCCTCTAAGCCCTCTGAAGTAATTTCGTATTTATAACTGTTTCTGCCCTTTGTGCTTTCTGAATTTTCAAGCTTATGTATGACACCTTCTTCATTCATCTTATTGAGCTCCGGATAAATCTGTCCATAGCTTTCACTCCAGAAATAAGCAAAACGCAAATCTACTATTTTCTTAATCTCATATCCCGTAAGCGGGGATTCACTTAAAAGTCCCAGTATCAGGTATCTGGTTTTTTTGCTTGAGCTCATGTCCTTCCTCCTATATAAAATAAATATCTTTCAAATATCTCTTATAGATATATTATACCGACTTTTGAAATCTGTCAATGATTTTACGAACATTTTACGTTTACCCCATAATACTCATACAATCATTTGATACAATAAATCCAATAATACATGAAAGAATAATGAGGATGAGAAGATGGAGCAAGCGGATGCTTTTTTTAAGATTCTTAATCAGGAGGCAATACGGACAGTATATCAACCAATTGTAAAGTTAAAAAATGGAAACATATATGGATATGAGGCGCTTAGCAGGTCAACCCTTGAATGTCCTTATAATATAGAGGAACTCTTTCAGATTGCCGGTGAGACACACAAGCTATGGGAATTTGAGAAGCTGTGCAGATCAACTGCTCTCAAAAATGCAAGGTCAAAACCGACAGCTGCCAAGCTGTTCATCAATGTAGATGCCAATATATTTCATGATCCAAAGCTCAAATCCGGATTTACCTGCAAGGAATTAAAGAAATACGGACTCAAACCAGAGGATATCATATTCGAGGTAACCGAGAAAAGTGCTATTCGTGATCTTGAAATCTTCAGAGAGGCCGTTCAGCATTATAAAAGCCAGACATTTCAGATCGCAATTGATGACTTCGGCTCTGGATATTCTGGAATGAACCGGATCTGTGAGGTTGCTCCTGAGTTCATCAAGCTGGATATGCAGCTGGTACGTGAGATTGATAAGGATGAGATCAGGAAATCGGCTGTCAAGGCAACCGTTCAGTTTTGTGATGAAGCGAATATCAAAGTCATTGGCGAGGGTATTGAGACAAAGGAAGAACTGGATACATTGATACAGCTCGGTGTCGGTTACGGACAAGGCTACTATCTCGCCAGACCGAATGAGGAGTTTATGGAATTGGAGTATGAACAGAAGTTAATGATCAAAGGGTTTCACAACAGCATGAAATATAATTTGAAGCCGACTATATTTGATAAAATTAATACGATCTGCCACCCGTCTGTCATTGCAGGCTGTGATGACAAGGCTGTGGATATCTATAATATGATGCATGATCTGAAGGAAATCAAAGAAGTCTATGTAGTCGATGATGCGCAGAAGGTACGGGGTATATTGACCAGAGCCTATCTGTGCGAGAAATTCAGCGGTCAATATGGCTATAATCTCAGCCGGAACAAAAAGGTTTCAGACCTGATGCAGTCTGAATATCTGGAGGTTAGCTATGATATGCGTATTGATGAAGTATCCAAAGCAGCTATGGATCGCGATTCTGAGACTGAATATGATGCAGTGGTTGTTACAAATAAGCATAAATACATTGGCACTGTTACTGTCAAGGAGTTGCTGAACACAGCCATTGATATCCAGGTCAGACGTGCGACTGAGGCAAATCCGCTTACCGGGCTACCAGGCAACAATATGGTTCAAAATGAACTCAAGGAAGCCATCCGGCTTGAAAAGAAATTTGCTACTGCATATCTGGATTTGGATAATTTCAAGGCATATAATGATGCATATGGCTTCTCTAATGGAGACAGCATGATCAAGCTGCTTGCAGACTGTATTCGGAAAAACATCCATAAGAAGGACTTTGCGGGACATATCGGTGGAGATGATTTCGTCATCGTCTCCTATGAGAATGATCTGGAACAGGTCTGCAATAACATCATTTTCTTATTCAGAGAATCCATTTTAAAGCTCTACAACAAGGAGGATTTGAAAAACGGATACATTATATCGAAGAACCGAAGCGGTTTCATAGAGAAAATTCCAATGGCGACCATATCCATTGCCATCGTTGACTGTCAGAACGGCACCGCTCTGGATGTTACGGAATTATCCGAAATGATTGCAAAAACAAAGAAGCAGGCAAAACAAAGTCCCGGTGACAGCGTTGTCAAGAATCTGATTTGCGCATGACCATCACACCGGTCAAAGAGAGTTCCTGGTTCTGCCTATGTCATATATCACTTAGCAGAAAGGAATCCTGCGGTGCACTCGTTTTGCTGGTACATGATGATGCACACACAATCACTGCAAAAAATCAAAGACACACAGTTTTTTTATTCTAGTTTCCTTCAAAATTTAAATTTGGTATATATCTAGTACATTGAAAAATTAATAATTGATAGTTTCATTTTTCCTTGATGATATAGC
>CAYRJT010000009.1:0-22442 GCA_964424675.1 uncultured Lachnospiraceae bacterium | reverse complement strand
TTGCCTCAATAACAATCGTGTTTGATTTTTCAAGATTGTCATAGTAATATGAATAATCAAATGACTGGTTAAGCTCATGGGCTGCATCTAATTCATTCCATACCACGCGATTTATGTAGGCACTTATTTGACTCAAAGAATGAACCACAAAATAGTTTCCTTCAATCAAATCGGTTCCATAATCAAAATAAAGAATATTGTCTACATGTCCATCATAATAATCACATGATGTTTTTCCACTATCAGATTCATAGTTTGCCATAGACTCCTTTAAACAGTCCTCTAAAAAGTCTGCTAAATGTTCCTCTAGTACAGCATTATCTTCCTCATTTACTCCATTTATTAGGGCTGGGTATAAACCATTTACTCTGGTCACACCTGCCACCATAGCATCCTCGGATCTTTCATAAATAACCTTTGCTTTGGCATCTATCAGTGTTCCGAACTCGTCATAGCTTTCTAACAGAACTACCGACACATTAGAGTCGTGTGCTTTCATCG
Organism: uncultured Lachnospiraceae bacterium; assembly: GCA_964424675.1. Classification (GTDB taxonomy): domain Bacteria; phylum Bacillota; class Clostridia; order Lachnospirales; family Lachnospiraceae; genus JAAYYM01. The sequence continues at coordinate 21,941 of CAYRJT010000009.1, read as the reverse complement.
GTGTATAGCATATTGCTCCTGGAAAAGGAGCTGCCGATGTGTAATCTACTCCCCACTCCAAATCGGCTACTTTATACTCTGGATAGTCCAGTTTCATAACATGATATCTATCCGTGACCGGCTTAAAAAAATCTCCATCTCCATCGTTTACATATTCTTCTGGAAGTGGGGTAATGTTATACCATTCATCTGTCACATCCTGCGATATCGTACCGGTATAGAGCATCTTGTCCGGTTCCACTACTTCATAAAAGTCAAAGTCCTGTACCAGCTTTGCAATATCTGAAACTTCAATCTTAAGTAAAATATCAGCTTCCCCAGTTATTACGAATCCGTTAATGTCCTGTCCCGCTGTATCCGTAAATCGTTCAAATGACATATTGTTTCGATCTGTTGCATCCAAATACCCTGCGCTACATTGATTACTCCATACTTGCATGTTAATTCCCTGACCATCTGCAAACATTCCTTCTCCAGCATTATAAAACCGTATATCTAGATAACCATTACGCGATATTGCATCAACAAAGGATTTTCCATTCATTCTTATTTTTATAACATCATCATCTGGAAAAGTAATTTTAACATTATCAGTATTTACTTCCACTTCCTGGTAGTTTTGATTCGTACTGTCTTCTGTTTCCGTTTGTGTTGCTCTATTCCCACAACCAGTCAGTAGTAAAATCATGATGAAGCTAGCTATCAGTATTGATTTCTTTCTTCTAATCATGTTCCATCCTTCCCATAAAACCTATTCACTAAATAGAATTACCCTAAAATTCTTGGTATCTTGATTGGCCGCTACAAAGCTGATACACTTAGCTGGATCATAGAATTCGAATCCCCAGTTGGTCTCAGAAATGTTATGATCACGATATGCTCCTTCTCCCTGACTATCCATCATCCTCAAGTACAGAACGTGCAATTGGCATTTCTGTAATCTCTATATCTCCAAATTTTTTATTGCATATTCAGCTTCATTTCATAATGGAACTTGTTTATACTGTCAGCATCCTTAACATTATAGGAAAAAACCTTTTCTTGTAACATAGACTGAATTAAGATTTGTTGGTAAAATCTTAATTTCTTTTCCCATAGAAAAAGACCTGAAAACCGAAATATCTCGATTTTCAAGTCTTATCATTTATTGATATATGTATTCATTCACTTCATGTACTCTTCTAACCAGCCATTCCACTGATTCAGAAACTGCTCTCGATGTTCATAAGTATAGTACTCATCCGTATAGATTGCTGAAATATCGTCCAGCTCCTTAGTGGCCTTTCCTGCAACATCTGTTCTTGCTGGCCACGCTCCCTCCTGAAGAAATGGCTGATAACCCTCTCCAGTTCCGTCTGCTTCTCCTAATATCCAGCGGACAAACAACTTCGCAGAATTGATATTAGGAGCTTCACCGGCAATCATAATATTTGCAGGATTTATCACTCCAGCAAAGGGGTCCATTTCATAGCATACCTGAAGTGTATATCCCTGTTCATTGAGTCTTAATTTGCTGGCATTCAAGATACCAACTGCTTTGCTGTCACTTCCAGGTGCCGCAATAGCGTCTGCTACATCATCACTGTCATTGACTACCTGAAGGTCATTTGCTATGAGCATTCTAAGAAATGTCTGTCCTGCATTTTCTCCATTTTCAGATACATAATCTGTTCCAAAATAGGCACGATATGCCTTCTCCATTTCCTCACTATTTTGTTCTAGCATAGAGAAAAGGGTATAGGAAATCATACTTCTGGAAGGATCTGTGATGTAAATCTGTCTCTTCCATTTTGACTGTGTCAGCTCCCACCAATTAGATATGGGCGGCTCACTATAACTATTTGCGTTATAGGTAAGCAACGGTACCTCCAGCAGCACACTCAGATATTTCTCTGATCCACCTTCCCGCATATGGTCTACGATATCATAGGGAATATACTGATATGCCAGTCCGTTTGGTATGAGTTTTTCAGTCAGACATCCATCCCCATTGGTAATAAAGAGCAAATCGCAGTCATATTGTCCCTTCTCTGCATTTTGCATCAGCTTTTCTTCCATTTCCTCAGCTCGTAAATAAGTTACCTCTACAACCAGTCCCGGATACTGCTTTTCAAAAGATTCTGCTACATCGAATAATCTTGAGGATACGGTATAGATTTGCAGAACATCTTCTTCCTTTGCTGCCTGGTATAGCTCATCTGCAGTTTCTTTTGCTTCCAGATCTGCGTCTTTTATCCATTTTCCCGTTTTGTCTGATGTGTTACTCTGACCACTGCATCCAATGATGATACAGGACAACATCATCATAGCTGACAGTAACGCAACTATTTTTTTCACATGAATCACCTTGCCTACTTTCTTTCTTCATTCTTCTTATGCTATTCCACGTTTCTTAAGTGGTAATATTACCCTAACCTTTGTTCCGCTATTCTCTATGGAATCTACTTCCAATCCATATTGGTCACCAAAATAGGACTGAATTCGTCTTTCTATATTAATAAGTGCTACATGAGACAACCCTTCTACTTCCACTTCATCCTGATTGACATTTTCTAGATTTTCACGAAGTTTTGCAAGCATATCAGAGGACATTCCCTTGCCATCATCCTCTATTACAATTATAATACACTCTTGTTCCATTTTACAATATACATGAACCAGCTTTAGCTCCTCACAGGACTCTTCTACAATTCCGTGCAGAATGCTGTTTTCTATAATGGGCTGCAACAGCATTCTTGGTATTTCGATTTCTTCCAGTGCATCTTCCATATCAATCTGAGCTGTAAATCTTCCTGGATAACGCATTTCCATAATATCCGTATACTTTTCAAGCACAAAGAATTCTTCCATTCCACTAATGAACTCATCTCCTGCATTTGCATAACGCAGCAAAAAGGATAATCCATCGCACATGAGTCCTGCCTTTTCATTTTCTCCCATAGCAGAAAGTGCCTTAATAATATTTAATACATTTACCGTAAAATGTGCACTGATTTGCTTTTTAAGGGATATAATCAACGCTTTTTGCTTCTTTAATTCCGCTTTTTGGAGAGAATATGCTGTTTCATAAACTTCCTTTTCCTTCTGTTCAATTCTCTCCACCATCTCATTAATTCCCTGCACCAAGCCATCGAAATGTTCCATACCGGTTGGATTTATGGAAGCTCCTTTTCCACCTTCAAATCCCTCCACTTCTGTAATAACATACTGAATAGGTTCAAAAAACTTCTTCTTCCAAAAATGTAGGAATATTTCAAGCAGTACGAACAGCAGAACCGCCATAATCAGCATTGCCGATAAAAACAGCATACTCATTGCATGATTGGAATCTTCATAGGAAACCAAGAGTTCAAAAGGGGTAAACCCAACCTGATCATATACTAAATAGGCATGATTCAAACGTACCTCACTTACTGACGCATCTTCAAAATCCTTCTCGTTTGTCAATATTACCTGACCTTCCGCTGCCAGTGCTATTTTCATATCTTCATTTTCCGCCATCTGCTCAAACAAGCGATAGATCTCGTTTTCATCAATCAGCATAACGATCGTACCTATTTGCTTTTTCTCCTTGTATATTGGCGTAACATATCCTATATAATCTGTTTCATCCAAATGGATCTGAATGTGACTGCCAAGCTGCTCTTTATTGGCAACATTCATCAATCTTTGCACTCCTGTGTTACTGATGTTTCCAGAGAAACGATAATATCTGCTCTGCTCGTTGTATATAATTAAATTATCCATAAAGGACGAGTCATCTGAAAGTGCCTCTATCGTATCAGAAATATCTGCTGCTTGATTTACGAATTGTACATAATCATTCTCCAATACAAATTTCTGTACTCTCGCATCCTGTGACAATGCAAAGGAAACCTCTTCCAGCTGTAAAAAAGATCGGTTCATTTCAGAAATAATCTGTTCTGATACCTGTTCCATGTTCTGCATAACATAGCTCTGTATCAAGTTGTGAATATTGACATAGAAAAGAAACCACATTGCAAGCATTGCGGCACTCAATCCAAGTATCGTCCACTTCAATTCCTGAATTAGTGATTTCTTTCTCTCTTTCATCTATACATTAAACTCCATTTTCCTACGGTTCTTTAAGATATTTCTCCCATTCGACATCTGAATCAATGTCCTTCTCACTAAAAATGTATTGCAAAACCCAGGTATCTGTTTTCTGCATCTCTGTTTTCGATAATTCTGCCTCTTCCTTAAGGATATCTCTTTTCTCATAGTAGTAACTCTCATATGCCCTGACGGCTCGTGCATCAATATATTCCACTAAAGAATTATTTCCATTCCAGGTAACTCCATCTGCGTAAGCTGCTGATAAAACCAGCGGTCCCGCACTTGCAAAGTTCTTGTTTTGTATGGTATCTTTCAGATATTGTAACGTTGTAATTTTGGCCTGCGTTCCATAAGCAGATAAATCTCCACTATCCGAATAGTTCCAATCCACTCCCTCTTCTCCAAAAGAAGCAATCAATGAAGCTTCTTCCGATAGCATGAAATCCATAACCTCAAAGGCTTCCCTTTGATGTATGCTATTTGCCGGAATATATCCACCTATCTGAATTTGTGGTTCCACATATACTGCATTTTGCTCACCATCTGTACCAAGTAGCGGCGGAACTTGAATAAACCTTGCCAGAATGTCTGTACAATCTTGATAAACAACATCCGATATACTCTGAGAAGTAAAAGCTCCCACAACATTTTCCTGCGCATTCACCAGTTCCATCAGCTGTCTTTCTGTAAAAAATAAGCAGGAATCCGACAACAATCCTTCTTCATATAGCCTATTACAAAAAACAAGCCCCTCGCGAAAGCTATCTGTTATAGCTGCATTCTGCACCTTCCCATTCTCATCAATATACCTTCGGCTCAGCAAAGGGTCGTTGTACACAAAAGCATTCATTAGATAATTCCAGCATTGTAATTCATCTGATGAGTTGCAGCAAATCATAGGTAATTCATCCGCAACACCATTTCCATTTGGGTCGTTATCACGAAAAGCGAAAAGAACTGTTTCCAGATCAGTTGTGCTTTGTGGTATCTGTAACCCTAAAGCCTTTAGCCACCCCATATTAATCCAAAGCACCTGCATATTTTGCTCTTTACGAGTCGTGTCCATATTTGGCATATAAAACAAGCCATCTTTATATGTTATCTTCTCCTGCATGGAAATATCTTGATACTGTCCTAATAACTTTGTATATTCACAATCCTTTGTCATAAATTGAGATAGGTTGCATATCTTTCCTTCATCCACATACTGTTTCAACATATCTTCCGCTAGTAATTGCTTGTCTGCTGGAAGAAAAACAGCATCAATTCTGCCAGTTGCAGTCCCAAGCATGGCATTCAGGTATTCCGTCTCATACCCTTTTGATATGTATTCAAATACTATTTTGTAGCCCGTCTGTTCCTCCAGCCATTTTGTATAATAGTTTGTATTAAAGTTTTCCACCAGATGATCTTCCATCACTGCAATCGTAACTGTTTTTAGATTATCTTCTTTTTCTCTTGGGCTCCTATACCAGCAAAAAAAGGCTGCCATAATCACAGCAGCTAAAATAGCATAGAACATTCTGTTCTTAGACTTATGCTTCATATGGAGCCTCCCTTCTTTTTGTTCCTTTCATGGAACACTATATATCTTTTTTATCCATAAATTTTTCCATATACTGGCTTGGTGCCATTCCATAGTATCCCTTGAATACTTTATTAAAATAAAAATAATCCTTGTAACCACATTCATTAGCAATGTTTTTAAGAGGATAGTCTTTTTTACTCATCAGACTAACCGCATTCTCCATCCTAACCTGTGTCACAAAACAGGTTAAAGTCGTATTATAATACTTGGCAAATAATGTACATATATATCCGGCACTTAACCCAAATTTTTTACCTAACTGTTCCAATGTGAATTTCTCATTAAAGTGTGCTCGCACGTATTCAAGTAACTCGTTAAAAGCAGGATTGTTTGTCTCTTCGGCTATTTCCTCACAATCTTGTCCTTCTTTTTTTAGTGGAGTTTTTTTACTTAGTTTTCTTGCAAGTTTTTCCAATACCAATTGCACTTCCGGGATCTGTAACGGCTTTAACAAATAATCAAAGCCTTCCTGCTGGAAGAAAGTTCTTGCATCCTCAAATGTTCCATATGCACTTAACATCACAAACTCTGTATCAAGTCCACACTCTCTAACTGTTTTCATAAAGGTATGACCATCCAAATAAGGCATCCTCAAATCACTGAAAACAACATCCGGCTTCATCTCTAATATTCTATCGACCGCTTTCTTTGAATTGGTCTCTGTTCCTATTACTTCAAAACCATTGTCCATCCATGGCACACTGGCTGCTATCTGCTTTACAATTAATTCTTCATCATCAACCAGAAAGACTGTATACATATCCTTCCTCCTGTTCATTTTACTAGATAGAACTTTAAACTTCTATCAATTTGACAAAAAGGTAATTATATTTTAGATGCCAGCTTAAAAAAATAATATAGACAGAATTAAGATTTGTTGGTAATATATTCATTTTTTCCCATATTGCCGGGAGATTCTCTGTTGTTTTATGATTTAGAATAGAATCGGGTTATTTCCATACATGATTAATCGGATGATACCAACGATTACAAGATGTGCCGGATAGTATGCATAAAATACCCATTTCATCCAGCCGGCTTTTCCTTTTTCACCATTATACAGACTCAACAACGGATAAACCATAATGACGCCTAAGCATACAAAGGCATATACTTTATTGACGAAGAAGAAAGAAACTGCTGCGTAAATCAGTACATAAAGCATCATGGTACACATCTGCTTGAAGAGATTTTTTCTGTGTTTATACATGTCAACAATTGATAGTGCTGCAATAGAAGACCAATCGGCAGGAAACGCACTTATGATTAGTACAAAATTCACAATTTCCTTCTGCCATTTTTTCAGTGTTGTATTCTGATATGTAACATATAAAACAAGCATTCGACTAATATATTTCTTAAGATTCTTTGTATAGTAAAATCCTTCACATACAAAGAACCACATAATCGGTGCTGTTAATCTTCCAATTAGATGTAATATAATTGGTATCGGCTGAGCCGGAAAACTTGGATAAAATAAATCTGCAAAATGATCAACTGTCATTGCAATGATTGCAATGAACTTCAAATGGTTTGCATTTAAAACTTTCTTCATGGTAACTGCCCTTCTTTTCTTCTCTAGATCTGACTGCATCGATGCTCAAGCAAAGCAATCATTCTCTCCTTCAATTCCTCTGGCAGCAAGGATTCGTTACATAAGGAAATCATCGTCTGCTTCATGGAAACCAGCTTGTGAATCATCTTCTCTGCTGCGCTTCGTGAGATACCGCACTCATCCGCAAATATGAGAAAATCATTCTTATGGAGATTCCTCTTCTTGCCGTTCAGGGCAAGAGCAAGCTGTTCCTGATCCTCCGGCATCACGACATTCACCGGAAGTAAATCATAAGCAGGAGAAAGCACATACTTCCCACTGCCTTCCTGTGTTTCAATCAGGGAAAAATTCTTCATATGCATATCTGAATTACCTACCAGATAGGAAAATACAAGCCTCATGTAGAGCTCTGTCAGATCTAAGCCCCTGCGTGATGAATATCTGTCGATAATCTTGGCGCAGCGCTCATAAGAGCCCTTGTATTTATCCTGTGTCAATCGCAAATCCAGCTGACAGAAGTCCTCCATGGCAAGCAGCTTTACATCCTTTTTCACAAAGACCCTGTCAATCCTTTTGGTAATGTATGCAAGACTTCCATTCCCTCTGACAAGTGCATGCGGTACGGTCACAATCCCGACAGCATCTGCCATACTCATGACGAGCTGCTCTGCCTCAGGAAGTGCTGTAAAATTCGTAACCTGCGGCTTGAGAATGTAGCCTGTCGGATAGTTAACCAGGGTAAGCCTGTATTTACCGCCATCCGCAGACAGATGCAGTGACAGCTTTCTTTGAACACCCGGAATCGTATATCCCTTGTTGATGCTTTCCGAAGCAAGACATTCCAGCGTATCATCATCTATCTCGATTTCCGGAATACTTGTCGTTCCAAAGAAATGTCGGATACAGCTTCTATGCCACCCGGAGGACTTGTCCTCCGTCATAAGCGGTTTCCCGCAGCATAAACAGTTCATATACGCTCCTCCCTGATGCTGACATTTCCGATTCCGTCCTTACATGCGACAAGCAGCAGTCCAAAACGATCCTTCTGATCAATCTTCCAGTTGCGGCTGACGATATCCAACAGCCAGCCCTCCGGAATCAGACCGTCAAAAAAAGAAAAAAGCGTCTTTGATGTATACCTTTCTTCCTGCATCGGCAAAGTCAGTGAGACAGCACTTGCATGATCATCTTCAAGATATTCCCTGTCATAGATAAATGAATATCCCTCATCTGTTTCCGCAAGCTCACCTGCAAACGTATTCCTTACATATACATAAGCCGTTCGAAAAGCATCCATCTCTAGTCATCCTTTCGGCCGGGTACGGCCTCCATATCGAAAATGGCAAGTGCAGTATTTACCTTGTCCATGCGAACGGTTTCCTTGCCCTGTTCCAGTTCCCTGACAAAACGAAGTCCGAGTCCTGAACGCATGGCAAATTCCTCTTGTGTCAGTCCTGCTGCCCTTCTGTTCTCTTTGATATATTCTGCAATTTTATTCATATCCTATTCCTCACATTTCACATAAAACAATACACCCTATCGGGTATATTGTCAAGATAATATCCTGATTCTATACCCGATAGGGTGTGTTATTAACCAAATGAAAACTACTCTTTATACCTCTATAAACACCGCAGTCGTACCGTCCACCTGGCACTTCCCGTCATGAATTCCGGCATTGCCGCCGATTGTGTATAGAATAGCCGCCTTCTCAGGAAGGTCAACGGTGCATGCTCTTCCGGCCGGATTGATGATGACAAGTATACTCTGTGTCTCACACGAACGCTTATAGACTAACGGATAGCCACTCTGCAGGAACTCAATCTCGGAACAGTTCTGCAGCGCAGGGTTCTTCTTGCGAAAGGCAATCAGGTTCTTGATTTCGTTCCGGAGAGAGTCCGGATCTGCCATTTGTGACTCTGCATCAGGATAGTCTGCGGCAGAATCGATCGGAAGATAGAGACGGTCTGCAGGTGCGGTACTGAAGCCTGCATTGACCTTATGATTCCACTGCATCGGTGTTCTGGAACCGGTTCTCTCATAACCACCCTCTAGGGATGTTAATCTCTCAATATAGTGCATACCGATTTCATCCCCGTAATAAATAAATGGTGCTCCCGGCATAGACAATAAGAATGCAAAAGCCACCCGCAGCTCATCGCCCTTAATAAAATGTGTCAGACGCAGCATATCATGATTACCGGAAGGAATACAGATCAGACCCTTCTTCTCTGATTTCTCATAGTTCTCTATATATTTCTTCACAAAGGCGGCAGCATCTCCCTTGCCCCGGCTTGAAAAGTACGGCTCATCGCAGCGGAACAGGTCATTGTAATGAGATGGTCCGAAGTGCAGCAGGAAATCCATGTGAAATCCTCCCTGCAGTGACTTGTCCGGCTCGCCCCATTCCGAAACCATCGCTGCATCCGGAAATTCCTGATCCAGAAAGCCTCTGATGTTCTGCCACAGACGGATGGTTCCCTTGCCCTCCACATCATTTTTCACAAGCGATCCTGCCATATCCACACGAAATCCGTCACAGCCAAGTGACAGCCAGAAACGCATAATGTTTTTCAGTTCTTCTATGGTAGCGAGAGGACCTTCATCCTCCATTGACTGCTGCCATGTCTCCTCCGGCTGATAGAATCCATAATTTAAAGCGGGCTGATGAGAAAAGAAATTCACTACACACGAACCATCCCTGTCAGAGATGCCACGCAGACATCCCATGCCCTTTGGCTCTGTCCAGACCGTATCTGTCCAGACATATCTGTCCGTATACGCATTCTTCTCTGCCTTCATTGACTCCTGAAACCACTGATGTTCCGATGAAGTATGTCCCGGAACCAGGTCTAATAATATATGCATATCCCTTTTATGCACTTCTTCAAACAATCTCTTCAGATCATCATTGGTTCCATAGCGCGGTGCTGCCATATAATAATCCGATATATCATATCCCGCATCCATAAAAGGAGATGCAAAGCAGGGATTCATCCAGATTGCATTACAGCCAAGCTCAAGAATATAATCCAGCTTCTCTATAATCCCCTGAAAATCTCCGATGCCATCTCCATTCGTATCCATAAATGACTGCGGATAAATCTCATAAAACAATGCCTGTTCCAACCATTCCGGCTGCTTCTTCCCCATAATAAATCATCCTTTCCCAAGTAAAATCTCATTATCATTATTATATATCAAATTCCACTGCAATACACAACACAAAATATACATGCCTGTTTGTCTTTTATTTTAAATGTAAACTATATTATATTTTATGGTTGACATTACGATGTGCATCTGCTATTCTCATCTAAGACATTACACGGAGGTAACATAAACATATGGATACAAATGTAAATACAAAACGAAAAACATCGACCTACGACATGGTATACATCAGCATCTTTGCCGTGCTCATAGCCATCTGCTCCTGGATTACCATCCCGTCTGTCATCCCGTTTACACTGCAGACTATGGGAGTCTTTCTTGCAGTTGGTACACTCGGCGGCAAAAGGGGAACCATTTCTGTCCTCATCTATATCCTGTTAGGAGCAGTCGGTATTCCTGTCTTCTCCGGCTTCAAGGGCGGCTTTGGCGTCATCCTCGGCAATACCGGCGGCTATATCATCGGATTTCTGTTGTCTGCTCTGCTCATGTGGGGACTGGAAAAGCTCATTGGCAAAGGTAAGATTGCCATGATCATTTCCATGTTAGCCGGCCTGATTGTATGCTATACATTCGGAACCCTGTGGTTCATGATTGTCTATGCACATAACACCGGAGCCGTCGCTCTGACAACTGTGCTGGGCTGGTGCGTCATCCCGTTCATCATCCCGGATCTGATTAAGATTGCTGTAGCGTTCCTGTTGACCGGCAGACTCTCCAGATTCATCAAGACAGAGAATCACTAGATTCCTTCTCCATCAAACGGTGGAATAAAGCTCTCCTTTGCCACATCACCCTCCTGGATAAAGGCGTTGCTGATTCCTAAGGAAATTGCATAATCTACAACTCTCTCATACTCCCGCTTTGTCAGAGAACGCGTCAGCTCCGGATAATCAGCTGCTGCCTTCCCTGTCAGAACGGGAGTATACTGATTCATGATACTGATATAAACCGCATCTTTGTACGTGTCATACAGATACTTGATAACCGCCCTCGCTTCCTTTACGTGTCCCGGCAGAACCAGATGGCGTACCAGTACGCCCTTTGTCATCATCCCGTCCTGATCAAACAGACACTGTCCGTTCTGACGAAACATCTCTGCGATTGCCTTACTTGCCATCTCAAAATAATCCGGTGCACCGGAATACCGCTTTGCAGTTTCTGCAGCAATATACTTCAGATCCGGCATCCAGATATTAATCAGTCCCTCCAGTCTCTTCAGCGCATCAACTTCCTCATATCCTCCTGTATTATAGACAATGGGAATATTAAGCCCCTGCCGTCTGGCTGACTGCAGTACCGGTATCAGCTGGTCAGAATAGTGGGTTGGTGTAACCAAATTGATGTTATGTGCTCCCTGCTCCTGCAGCCTTAGCAGAATATCAGCCAGATGCTCTGCTGTAACCTCCATACCCTGCTTCCCATCGGAAATTTCATGATTCTGACAGTATACACATTTTAATGCACAGCCTGAGAAAAAGACAGCGCCGGAACCCCTGCTGCCGGAGATACAGGGCTCCTCCCACGGATGCAGTGCCGCTCTTGCAATTTTGATCTGCCAGTCTGCCCCACATACCCCTCTATGATTTTCCCTGTCTGCTCCGCATTTTCGTGGACACAACATACATGGCTGAAGTTTCCTCATCATCCTCTATTCTCCTTTGATCCATCACGAAAATTTTATCATAAAAAAGCAACAATTGCTATTTTATACCTCTATAATTAGTGGTAAAATAAGAGAAGTCGTGCGAAAAAGCACATTATTTAGGGAGGTTACATTATGATTCTTAACAAAATACCTGTATCCCTCTATGTACTTCTGCTACTCGGAGTACTGATTCTTGGGATGAAAAAGGCAAAAAAGGGAGAATTCCATGAAGATTTTCTCTCACTGGATGTTACAAAGGGACTGCAGGGCTTTGCAGCAGTCGGCATCATGCTGCACCATCTGGTACAGGATATTACCGATTTTGGTGATATCATCAAAGGCTACATCACTCTATTTAACTTTTTTGGCGTATTATTTACAGCAGTATTTTTCTTCTGCTCTGGCTACGGGCTCTATACCAGTCTTCAGAAAAAACCCGATTATCTTCATCATTTTTTCAGAAAGAGACTGACTTCTATCCTGGTACCGTTTTACACTGCAAATACAATCTTTTTTCTTTTCTCACTGCCATCACTGCCGGATAACACGACAGCACTAGAATACATCGCTTATATTACCGGCTTTATCATGCTAAACAGCAATTTATGGTTCATTGTCGAAATTGCATTCCTGTATATCGCATTCTATCTGATCTTCAAATATATTAAGAATGAAAAAGCCGCCCTGATTTCCATGGCAGCCTTTATCTTTGTATTAGTTGGTCTGACTTTATTAAATGGTCATGATTATACTTCTATCAGCGGCGGTCTCTGGTTCAAGGGTGAGTGGTGGTACAACACTACATGGACCTTCTTCCTCGGTATTATGGTCTCCAGATTCCAGAAGCCCATTACCGATACCATCAAGAAGCATTACCCGATCTGGCTGGTCGGCAGCATCATCCTGCATCTCGTCATGTTACCGGTTTCCTGTCTTCTCATTGATATGTTCGGTTATTACTGCGAGAGTGAGAATTATCCGGGTTATCTTGAAAAGCTATTCTCTATGATCGGGCAGTTCCTGTATGCAGAAACCTTCGTTATCATGCTGTTAATCATCACCATGAAGCTGCAGTTCAAAAACCGGATCTTGTCCTTCCTCGGTAAAATTTCCATCGAGCTGTACCTGATTCACAGAATGTATATCATTCTCTTCTCAGATATCATCGGAATACAGAGTGATTTCCTGTTCTTCTTCTGTGTCTATGCATGCGCGATTGTAACCGCTGTCATTCTGCATTTCTTAGATGGCAAGATTATAAGCGCAATCAAAGGAAAGAGCACTGCACCGGCCAGCTTATAGGAAGGTTTGATAGTCCTCATAATTTTTACGTAACAGCTCCGGTGTATTCAGACCGTAAGGACATTTGCCCATACACTGGTTACAATGCAGGCAGTTTTCGATTTTCTTCACCTTCTCCTGCCATTCTGCTGACAGATAAACGGATAATGGCGCACGGCGAAGCAATAAACTCATACGTGCACAGTTCGGAATCTCAATTCCTGCGGGACAAGGCATACAGTACCCGCAGGAGCGGCAGAAATCTCCCGACAGCTGCTTCTTCTCCTGTTCAATCTTCTTCAGTCTCTCTTCATTCAATTCCGGCGGACAATCCTGATAAGATAAGAATTCATCCAGCTCTGACTCTCTCTGAATACCCCAAATCGGCGCCACATGGTCAAACTGTGCCAGGTAAGCATAAGCCAATGCAGAATCCGTGATCAGACCGCCTGACAGTCCCTTCATGGCGATGAATCCCATCCCTGCATCCTTGCATGCATTCACAATCTCCAGATCCGCATCTGTTGCCAGATAGCAGAATGGAAACTGCAGTGTCTCATACAGTCCTGATTCAATTGCTTCCTTAGCCACATTCAAACGATGATTTGTAATGCCGATATGACGAATCTTCCCCTGCTTCTTTGCTTCCAGAGCCGCATCATAAATGCCTGACTCATCTCCCTGCTTCGGACAGAATGCCGGATTATGAAACTGGTAAATATCTATGTAATCTGTCTTCAAAAGGCCGAGACTTGTCTCAAGATCCTTCCAGAATCCCTCCACCGTAGTCGCACCGGTCTTCGTACTGATGATAATCCTGTCTCTGATATGAGAAAAAGCCTCACCCATCTTCCCCTCACTGTCTGTATAAAACCGCGCTGTATCAAAATAATTCATTCCATTATAAAAAGCCTTCTGCAGCAGATAAACCGCCTCATTCTCCGAAATCCTCTGAATCGGCAATGCTCCAAATCCATTCTTATTCACAATCAATCCTGTCCTACCAAGTGTCACCGTCTGCATACCAAAACCTCCTCTGATATATAATACAAGTTAGCTCACAACATTACTATTCTATTATAGCAAAAAAGAAGGACTGTACAATAGTACAATCCCTCTTTTCACATTCTATTTAGTAATACACCGCATTCTCCCGTAAATCATTTTCCAGGAATGCCGGAACTTCCCCTAATCTGATATTTCCATAGCCATTTCTGTCCATACCTGAATTCCTGTACAGTTGAATACTGCAGTCAATGCTCTGCTCTACCGGATGCAGGATCCCATTTGACCACTGGAAATCTCCCAAAGCAATGTGATTACATAATTCCTTAATCTTTGCCTGATCATCACTGCCGTTTTCCGTATAATAGCTTGCGGATGCATTGTATTCGGCATTCTCTTGTCCATCCAGAGCTGCAAGATATCCATAGTCATTTATAACAATGTTCTCAATATCCTCCGGTTTGAGCTCAATAGAATACTCTTCACTCTTAACACCCAGTTCACTGATTTTCTTGATCGTCTTTGTAAAGGAAGGATATACATAATATCCGTAGACACTGTCCTCATATCCGTTTGATTGGAACATACTGTCCAGACGAAGAACCGGTGTCTCATTCTGCAGTGTCTCGATGGTCAGCTGATTCAGTTCTTCTGTATAGACATCCAGAAGCTCCTGCATATCATTACCTGTCGCAGACAGAATCTTATCTCCCCAGATATTATATCCGCATACAGAAGTCAGCACTCCACTGTCTTTGATCTGTAAGAGGGCAAAGACTGCATCCTTATATTCCTGCTGTTTATAAATCCTTGCCATCGCTTCAATGGTAGAATCAATATCCGTGCGATAATTTCTTGTAATCTCTCTGCCGTTCTTCAAACGATACCGAATGGTAAATACATTCTTCTCCTCATTATTTGCCGCTTTTCCTGAAGATGTAGATTTACCGACCAGTACTGCTTTCGCGATGGCTCTTGGCATTATTTGATTGTTTGTCTGGCTGTAATCCAGCTGTTCAATTCCTGCCTGTGCCAGAGCAAGAACATCCTGAATATCTGTCAGATACATGGTATCCAGAACTGCTGTATTTTTATCCACATAGGTCAGTGTAACCTTACCATCTTCATTTGTATTAATTTTGTATCCATTCATATCACGGTCAATACTCTGGAATGAAACAGCTGCGCTTGCAATCTGATTCTCGTTCGGAATATAGCGGTCATACCCTGTCCAGTCATATTGGAAGCACAGTGCAATCAGTACTGCAACTGCAATACTTCCTGCCAGCTGTATCTTATGATTAAAGCCTGCTTTGAAATCAAAACGATATATAATCTCCATAATGACATGACAGAGAATTCCTGTAAATAACAGGCCAAACCAGAACCAGAGACCACTCAGACCGTTAGACATATTCTGAATATAAAGGCCTCCCAGTAATGCAACCGGAATGACGACCAGTATTCTGACAATCGGCTCTGCCACCTTGTAGCTAAGCGCCTTGCCGGCAACCTCTGACGGACGTTTCTTATACAGATAGACTGCGACCACGAGCAATGCTGCTGCAATCAGAAACGCTGCCAGAAGATTCAGGACCATACCTCTTTTATCCCCACTTGCTACCGTTTGAAAATAGATTAACGATGATACAGGTGATACAAGCGGCATAATTAACCATGAATTTCCATTCATATAATCTGCATAATAGGTTACAAAATAATGAGAGAAAAATCCATCTATCACCTGACAAGTCACCGGTCCATAGAATAAAAGTGTCAGGACTGCTGCCATGCATACAAGCATATTACCTGTCAGCATGACTGCGATAATGGTTACATGATAGAAAAACAGAAAATGAATGGTCGTTCCCACGAATGTCAGTCCGACTGTTTTCCATCCGCCTGCTGTCATCAGACCCTGAATTACTAAGGTCATAATGGTTAATAGCTGTGTGACGATATATACACCTAAGTAAATCAGAATCCCGTTCAGATAAGAAGAAAAGAACAGCTTCTCTCTCTTCACCGGAATGCTGTGATAAAGGTCAACCTTCTTCTTGGAAAAGAGAAATGAAAAGCCTGCAATTCCAAGAACAATGGCCAGTAATGCTGGTAGTACTGTATTTCCGAAGTATCCCGCACTCAGATAATACTCCATGGATTCCGCAATATTTTCCGGTTTTAAGTAGATGTTCTGATATGCTCCCTCTATTTCCATCAGGGTGTGTACCGGATTGATAAAAATAAATGTAATCAATGCTACAACTATAATCCAGCTCTTCTTTTTCAGATCTTCTCTCATCAGATTAAAGAATAAGGCTCTTGATGTCATAGCCGACCACCTCCGTTTCACTGATAAATATTTCTTCTAATGATAATGGTATGATTTCTGAAAATACTGTTTCTACTGATGATAATTCCTTTTCCAGGTCTTCTCTTGTACCTCTGATAGTCAGTGTATAAAGAGAGCCTCTCTGTTCTGTCTTAATCGGCTTAACCGTCTCCAGAAACTGCTTCCTGCCTTCTTCGTCTGTAAAAACACACTGAATCTTATGCAGCGACAGCTTCATCTCCTCCAGATCCTTGGATAAGAGAATACCACCCTTATGCAGCAGTCCTACATGATCGCAGATATCCTCTAACTCTCTTAAATTATGTGAGGCAATAATCGGTGTCATTCCTCTGTCTTCCATCTCTGCAATGAAGATGCTTTTCACTGCCTGACGCATCACCGGGTCAAGACCGTCAAAGGTCTCATCACATAATAAATACTTCGTCTTGGCACATATACCGAGAATCACTGCGAGCTGTTTCTTCATACCCTTTGAAAATGTATTGATCTTTCGGTTTCCCTGCAGGCCAAACTTTGTCATCAGAGCAAAAAACTCATCGTTATCAAAATTTTCATATATCTTTTCATAGTATTTCTTCATGTCATAGGGCGTTCCGTTTGCAAAGAAATACTGGTCATCAGAAATATAAAATACCTTCTTCTTTGCCTCTTCATTTTCATAGATATCCTCGCCATCAATCAGAACCTGTCCCTTTGCAGGCTTCAATACACCACACAACATCCGCAAAAATGTACTCTTACCTGCTCCATTCGTTCCTACCAGACCGAATACACTTCCTTCCTGGATGGTCGCCGTGATATCATCAACAGCCTGTATATCATCATAATTCTTACTTAATCCGCTTACTTCTATCATGCCTCTCTCCCCTTTCTATATGTCTCTTCAATCAATTTCTTCGTTTCCTCCTCGGATACTCCCAAAGCAATCACCTGCTGCACCGACTTCTCCAGATCCTTCATAACATTTGTCTTTTCATTTCCTCTCCAGATCCGGTCTGCTGCCACATAATTTCCTTTCCCTTTGACTGTGTAGATAAACCCTGTTCGTTCAAGCTCGGTATAGGCGCGATGGATCGTATTGGGATTGATGGACAACTCAATTGCCAGATTGCGGACTGACGGCAGCTTTGTATCCGGTTCCAGCACACCCCGAACAATCAGGTTCTGCAGGCGTTCTATGACTTGCTCGTAAATCGGTCTTTTATCCTGATAATCAATTCGTATCATAGTGTTCCTCCTTTATTTCATACTATGTAACTTCTATCAATACATTTGCAACTGTACCGATGCGTGTATTAACACATTTAATACACTTAATATACACAATACACAAATAAATGTCAACCTCTATTTTTATAAAATAAAAAGTCCGAAGAATATCTCTTCGAACCTCATGTATCACTTATCTCAAAACCGTGCGTCTTGTTTTGAATCACACTCTATACACGTTACCTTTGCAGTTAACTCAATGCAGGCACCCTCACGGCACACAGAAGATTCCACTTAGTGCTGCTTCGTTCCCGACCTGACACGATTCATAGATTTCTGTTGCGCAAGACCCACATATCAACGTCACTTACAAAGGGCTGCTGTACAAAGTACGACCCGAGACAAGACATCACCCCTACTATAGCGGATTGTAGGTACAGGGAGCCGCTGATTCCCCGGCTGCACGGAAACATTATTATACTGTGTTTTCACAGGTTTGTCAAATATGAGGAACCTTGTATTGACTCCTCCTGCTGCAGCTGTTTTTCTTCTTTATTTCTGATTCGAAGATCAACAAAAAAATCAGACAATAATTTGCTGCATTCCTCTTCCAGTACTCCTGACACGATCTCCACTTGATGATTAAACGCTTCCATCTGCAGAATATTTAATACAGATCCTGCACAACCTGCTTTGGGACTCATACTGCCTATTACCACTTTATCCATACGTGACTGAACCGTTGCTCCGGCACACATCTGACAGGGCTCCAGTGTCACATACATCGTACATCCTTCCAGTCTCCAATCACCCATTTTTTTACTTGCTCTGTTAATGGCAGTGATTTCGGCATGTGAAAGTGTGTTTTTATCTGTATTGCGTCGATTATAGCCTCTTGCTATGATCCTGTCCTGATATACGATTACACAGCCAATTGGCACCTCTCCAATCTGATACGCTTTTTTTGCCTGCTGCAGCGCAGCTTTCATATACTTTTCATCTGTTGTCATCTTGTCTTTTTCCTCATGTCGGAATATAATAATAATTAGAATGATATAAATGATAGTTCATCACAAAGTATTGCCTTCTGACAATATAAAGGAAATGCACATTATGCAGATACGTGGCTTACAAAAAACAACGCTATTAGATTATCCCGGCTATGTAGCCTCCTCGATTTTTCTTGGAGGATGTAATTTTCGTTGTCCATTCTGTCATAACATGGAGCTTGCTGCCAGCCCTGCTTCTGTTCCCCAGATATCTGAACAGGAAGTTCTGTTATTTCTGGAATCCCGCAGGGGCATTCTGGATGGTATCTGTATTACGGGCGGCGAACCTACTCTTTCTCTGGGACTGATTCCTTTTATGCAAAGAGTAAAGTCTCTGGGCTATTTAATCAAACTGGACACAAATGGATATCTCCCTAACGTAATCAAAGACATGGTACATATGCATCTTCTTGATTATATTGCCATGGATATCAAATCATCTCCCGCTGGTTATGCTGTGATGGCAGGACTGGATACCATCGACATGGGTCAGATAGAAAAGTCTATCCAATTTATCATGCAATGTGGTCTTCCGTATGAGTTTCGTACAACTGTCATAAAGGAATACCATGATGATACTGTCATGCTGGACATCGGCAAACTGATCAATGGTGCCTCCTCCTATTATCTACAGTCATTCAAAGACTCCGATCAGGTTCCAGATCATAGCCTTCATGCCTGCACCAAGGAGGAACTTCTGCATTATACACAGATACTGACTCCTTATATCAAGAATGTATCTCTTCGCGGTGTGGACTGATTTTTACCTGTTTCATATAGTAACCAAAGCAGCCTGTTTCAGGCTGTTCTTTTTTTACACACATATACTGCTCAAAACCAAACATCTTTGCCATCATGATCTCTCTTTCATGATAAACTCCGGGTACTCCAATATAGTAAGTATCCTCTTCCTCACCTTCACTTTTCTGCTTCTTTCCAAGTATCAGATACTTATAATTATAGTATGCGTGCTGCAGAAAACTATTGTTCATCAGTACATGCTCTGTTTCATCAAACTGCCTGATTTCATTGGGTGTGATAGATAGATACTCCGCATCCACCGCGTATTCAAACGGATAAACAACTGGAAATACACTGCTCAGCTGATCCCATATTGATATAGCTGCCTGCGCCTTGACTTCTTTCTGTTCTGGAACAGGCTCTGGCGGTATCTTGGCTGCCATACTCTGCCCCGGGTACTCAATCCTGATATAGGCTGTATTCTCCTGATACCAGCCGATACACTCCTGATCCTGAATCACGATCACGATTCCTATATGCTCACCTGTGTCCTGAGGCAAAGCCAGACGCGCTTCTCCTTTACTGTTATCTATTGCAATGGATGCAATTTCATGTGCAGTATAATGATCACCCTGCTCCTTGATAATGTATATAACGCCTTCTGTATTTCCTGTTGTATAAAATCCATTGATATGAATCTGTATTTTATCATCCTCTGAACGCTTTGTTCTCTTTAGATATCCAACACTTCTGACAGGCTTTCCATTTTCATATAGATATAAATATACGGTATTTCTTTGAAATTCAGACAAAAAGACATCCCCCTCACTTCATTCTTTTATAGTGTATTAGGGGATGTCTTTCATTATGCTAATATTCCAGCGAATCAACATATTTCATATAATTGACTACCATCAATGCAATCTTGAGCGTCAGCGCATCATCGAATACCCTGATATCCAGACCTGTACTTTTTTGCAGCTTCTCTATCCTATATACAAGCGTATTTCTATGAATATACAGCTGTCTGGATGTCTCCGATACATTGAGATTGTTCTCAAAGAATTTATTCACCGTTGTCAGAATCTCATCATCGATTTCTGCAGGCGGATGGTCTCCAAAGATCTCATCTATGAATATCTGGCACAGATTGACCGGCAGCTGATAAATCAATCTTCCGATACCAAGTGTGTTGTAAGCTATGATCACCTTTTCTACATAGAATATCTTTCCGACATCCAGTGCCATTTTGGCTTCTTTATAAGACTTTGAAATATCCTTGATCTCATGTACGATAGTGCCATATGCTACGCGAACGGTTGTCATTGCTTCTGAATTCAGCATATCGACAAGAACTCTGGCCACCTCGTCCAGCTCCTCATAGGACTCGTCCTGTTCCAGCGCCTTGATCAGGATAATGTGCTGTTCGTCTACAGCCGTGATATAGTCTCCATTTTGTGTAGAATACAGTTCCGAAACCATCTCACGTGCATTGATATCTTTTTCCGTCTTTGTTTCGATCACAAATACCGCTCTAGCCTGCTCAGCTACAATATGCAGTTTTTTGGCACGATTATAGATATCAACCAGCAGCAGATTGTCTAATATCAGATTTTGAAAGAAACTGTTTCGATCTACCTTCTCTTTATACGCGATGATCAGATTCTGCAGCTGACTGACTGCAATCTTTCCAATCATATAGGTGTCATCTCCGCCCTTTGCCGCAAGTATATAGAGTGGTAAATCATCATCATAGATCTTAAACAGATGCTGATCCTGTATCACCTGGCTATCTGCCTCAGATGCCGCAAAGTTCATCACGATCTCTCTGCTGACTACACCCTCTCTATATGTCTGTGCTACGAGATTTCCCTGCAGATCTGCCACACATAACTCCATTTTTGTAATTGCACATAGCTCAGAAATACTTGTCTGTATGATCTGGTTTGTAATCATGATTTTCACTTCCTTTACAAAATGGGAGATGCTGTTGCATCTCCCATATCAGTTCTATTCATTTTTATATTTGATCTAGTTCGTAATTGTCTGCTCTGTCTCTTTGTCAAATACGTGGATTTTCTCAACATCAAGAGCGAATTTGCATGTATCTCCAGGTCTTGCTGTTGTACGTGCATCAACTCTTGCAGTGATCGGGAACTCTTCCAGATCAAAGTACAGATAAACCTCTGCACCAAGCAGCTCGTATACTTTAATGGTTGACTCAAATACGCTCTGAGGAGATGTCTCGATGAACATTTCTGAAT
>CAYRJT010000008.1:0-22656 GCA_964424675.1 uncultured Lachnospiraceae bacterium | reverse complement strand
CTGTCAGAAACAAAATACCATACAGGATGATCCGGACAAGATCAATGTGACAGCAACGATCTTTCCACAATATGATTTTACCCGTGAGATAGCAGGAGATCAAGTAGACCTCAGACTGCTGCTGCCACCCGGCGGAGAGAGCCATTCCTATGAACCGACCCCACAGGATATTATCACGATACAGAACAGTGATGTCTTTATTTATGTAGGGGGTGAATCGGATGCATGGATAGAGGATATCCTGGCTTCTATGGACACAAGCCATATGCAGCTGATTTCCCTGATGGACTGCGTGGATGCTGTGGAAGAAGAAATCGTTGATGGAATGCAGGCTGAGGAACATCATGAAGGTGAAGCGCATGCAGAAGAGACGGAGTATGATGAGCATGTGTGGACATCACCGGCCAATGCCATCCTGATCACAGAGAAGATTACAGAGGCACTGCAGACAGCGGATACAAAGAATGCGGAGCTCTATCAGAAAAACTGTGATTCCTATGTTGCGAAGCTGGATACACTGGATCAGGAATTTCATGATCTGGTCAGTGGGGCTGCTCATAAAGTACTGGTTTTCGGAGACCGGTTTCCATTCCGCTATTTTACGGAGGAGTATGGACTGGAGTATTATGCTGCTTTTCCGGGCTGCTCTGCCGAGACGGAACCGAGTGCCGCTACCATTTCGTTTCTGATCAATCAGGTGAAGGCGGAGCAGATTCCGGTGGTCTTTCATATTGAGTTTTCCAATGAGAAGGTAGCCGATGCAATCTGTGAGAGTACAGGAGCCAAAAAGCTGCTGTTTCACTCCTGCCACAATGTAGATCAGGCAGATATGGATGCAGGTGTCAGTTATCTGAGTATCATGCAGGGCAACCTTAAAAATCTGAAGGAGGCATTGCAATAAAATGATCTCATATTTAGAGGAGATGTTTGCATTTGATTTTATGCGAAGGGCATTGATCGTAGGAATTCTGGTATCCTTATGCGCTGCTTTGCTTGGCGTTTCACTTGTATTAAAGCGTTATTCCATGATCGGAGACGGTCTGTCACATGTGGGCTTCGGTGCACTGGCGATTGCTGCGGCATTGGGCCTGGCACCTCTTGTGGTATCCATTCCAGTAGTCGTACTGGCTGCCTTTCTGCTGCTCAGGATCAGTGAGAGCAGTCATATCAAGGGCGATGCCGCCATTGCAATTATTTCAACAGGGGCACTGGCTGTCGGAGTGTTGGTCGTATCTCTGGTTCCGGGCATGAATGCGGATCTGGTGAATTACATGTTTGGCTCTATTTTATCCATGACGGAAAGCGATGTGATCCTGAGTGTGATTTTATCTGCACTGGTTTTGATGTTGTTTATCGTGTTCTATCACCGGATCTTTGCCATTACATTTGATGAGACCTTTGCTGCCGCTACAGGTATGAGAACAAAGGCATATAATCTGATGATTGCTTTTTTAACGGCAATCACGATCGTGCTTGGCATGAGAATGATGGGGACACTGCTGATCTCCAGCCTGATCATTTTCCCAGCGCTGACGGCTATGCGTGTCTTTAAAAAATTTCGCTCTGTTGTGATCTGCGCGGCAGTGGTATCGGTGGTATGCTTTATGGCAGGGCTGCTGATTTCCTATCTATTTGCGACTCCGACTGGAGCCAGCATTGTTGCAGTCAATATACTACTGTTTGCTTTGTTCAGTATTATCAGAGTCTGCAAAAAATAAACACTTTTTACAAAATCACAGACATATCATTTTGTCCTTTCATATGATATACTCCTCCAAATGACATAGGAGGAGTATTTTTATGCAGATGAATCTGACGACTACAACCTTTACAGAAAAACAAAAAAAAGTGGAAACGGTCACTTTGCCGTTTCACCCTGATCAGGATGAGGAACGTGATATTATCAATCTGTATCCGCAGATGAGCTATCAGGAGTTTCTTGGTTTCGGCGGTGCATTTACGGAATCCGCTGGATATGTGTATGCGGGCATGGATCGGGAAAACAGGGAACAAATGCTACATGATTACTTTGATGAACATGAGATGCATTATATTCTGGGAAGGATACATCTTGACAGCTGTGATTTTTCATGCGGACATTATGAGGCAATGTCAGATTCAAAAGACATTTTGATGGAGAGCTTTTCAATCGATCATATGAAACAGTATGTATTTCCACTATTAGATGATGCACAAAAAATATGCGGCAGGCCAATTGAAATCATGGTATCACCCTGGTCACCGCCTTCCTTTATGAAAACGAATGGCGAACGGGATCATGGAGGAAAACTCAAGCCGGAATACCATATTTTCTGGGCAGAATATATCTGTCGCTACATAACACTTTTGCGCGGACGCGGCTTGCATGTCAACAGAATGACTCTTCAAAATGAACCCAATGCGTCACAGCCATGGGATTCCTGCAGATATACGGCAGAAGAAGAAAAGGTGTTTCTACGTGATTTTTTGTATCCTGCATTTATAAAATACAGTCTGGAGGATATAGAGATCTTTATATGGGATCACAATAAGGAGCGTGCCTTTGAAAGAGCAGAAACGATCATAGATGCCGAGACCGATCATATGGTAAAGGGGATTGCCTTTCACTGGTACAGCGGAGATCACTTTGAAGCCCTGTCCATGATCAGAGAGAAGTATCCGAATAAGATACTGGCAATGTCAGAGGCATGTATAGAGTATTATAAATATGACAAGGATGACTATCTGAGGAATGCACAGCGATATGCCCATGATATGATCGGCAATATGAATCATGGAATGCAGCTTTTTTATGACTGGAATCTGGTGCTGGATGAGAAGGGCGGTCCCAATCATGCCGGCAACCTGTGTGATGCACCTTATCTGTATGATGCAAAGCAGAACCAGCTGATCGAAAGAAATACGCTGGCATACATAAGACATTTCAGTCATTACATCCAGCCGGGGGCAAGGAGAATCGGGTGGACAAAGTACACAGCAGATATTGAACTGACGGCATTTCAAAATCCGGATGGAACCATAATTGTTGTTTTGTTGAATCAGGAGCAGACAGAAAAACAGATCAGACTGCGTCTGAACGGAATGCTGGCGGACATCAAAGCAGCACCCCAGTCTATTGCAACAGGAGTTATTTTATATTAAAATGAAATCAGAACAATGACGAGAAAACGGAGGAACCGAATGCGGAAGTATCCATGTGTCAAACTCTTTTTAGCCATGCTTTTGATTATCATCTGTACAGGCTGTACGGTGACAGACAATGCCAGACAGGAAGTCAGGCAGGTAGCCTTTCAGAGCAGTCTGCCGGGAGACAGGGTGCGAGAGATACAGTCCATGGATGTCACACCTGCATGGGAGATCCATGCAGAGGATCAGGTTACCTTGGACTGGTATATTAATTTCTCATGGTTTACCACTACGTGGGGCGGGAATCTGGTATCTGATATGATTACAAAAGAGACCGGAGTGGACGTCGATTTTATCACACCGGCAGGAAATGAAAGTGAAAAATTAAATTCTTTAATGGCATCAGATACGCTTCCAGATGTGATCACACTGGACTGGTCAGACCCACAGGTCGGTGAAATGATTGATAAGGGTATGGTATATGCCTTGGATGAGCTGGCAGCTACTTATGATCCCTATTGGTATCAGGTTGCAGATCCGTCTACAGTTGACTGGTTCACAAAAAAAGATGGACATATTTATGCATATCCAAACAGCTCCTATTCGCCCAAAGATCTGGAGGAGCATGACAATATTGCTTCCAATCAGACATTCTTAGTCAGAAAAGATATCTATGAAGCCATCGGCAGTCCGGATATGACGACTCCGGAGGGGTTTCAAAATGCGGTCAGAAAAGCAGCCAAAATGTATCCGGTGATTGATGGCGAGCCGATGATACCGGTTGGCCTGACAGAGTTTACTTCAGAGGGCAATACTTCTCTTGATGATTACTTACCAAACTTTCTGGCAATCCCGTATGAAAAAAACGGAGTATATTATGACCGCTCAGTAGATCCGGAGTTAGTCAGATGGCTGAAAGCATTCCGTGAACTGGGAGAGGAAGGGTATCTGGCAGAGGATATATTTATAGATAAACGTGCACAGATGGAAGAAAAGATCGTGAATGGCCGCTATTTCTGTATGCTGTTTCAGAGGACAGATCTGGCAACACAGGAGAAAATCCTGTACCATGAACAACCTGATCAGATCTATATCGCTGTTGACGGACCCAAAAATTCTGCAGGAGATGACTACCGGCTGCCCGGAACAGGAATTAACGGATGGACGGTGACGCTGATCTCAAAAAATTGTGAAAGACCCGATCGTGCACTGGAGCTTTTCTCTTATATGATGAGCAGACATGGACAGGAAATGATCTGGCTAGGCGTAGAGGGAGAGACGTGGGATTATCAGGATGGCGTGGAAACCCTGCATACAGATGTAAAGGAGCTGCTGAATACTGACAGAGTCAGATTTGATGAGCAATATGGTGCCGATGCTGCATACTGGATGTTAATGGACAATGTCATGGCACTTGACTGGTATCAGACACTGCCGGAGCCTCTGGGACAGATGGAGATGTGGACTTATCCATATGTGACAGATATTTCGGTATATGAGACCACTTTGCCGACAGGAACAGATGCGGCTAAAATACAGGCGAAGATAGATGCAGAGTGGGGCAGACTGCTTCCGCAGCTGTTGCTGACAGATACGGAAGAAGAGTTTGACAAACTGTGGAGTACGTACTGTCAGGACAGAATCAGATGGGGCGTCAGAACCGTCATGGATATGAGAACAGAACTGATGAAGGAAGCAAAGGATAAGCTTGGAGCAGAACAGATAAAATGAAAAACTGGAGAGAAAGACTTTCCGCCATGAAACTAAATCAGAAGCTGACCCTGCTCATACTGATTACACTGATCATACCGATGGGCTTTTTTATGATGCTGTTGTTCCAGACCATCAGTGACAATGCGAAAGAAGAGGCTGTCCGCAACGTAGAATATGATCTTCAAAAGAGCAGAAGAACCATAGAACAGAATGTGGAGATGTGCAGTCTTTCTACACAGGTGATCGAAAGCAATCAGGTATTGAATGATTATCTGCTTCGATTTTATCTGAATGACTCATTTGATGTAAAGGAATTATTGAATTTTTATCATACAGAAATCAATGGTATCGAGAAGATCGTAAACTCCAATCCGTATCTGTATCAGATCAGGATCTATGTAGACTCGGATACCATGAAGGAAATGATGCCGTTATTATATAACAGTGATCGTATGCGTCAGCTGACCTGGGCCAAAGAGGCAGAGATCGAATCAGGAGTCTGGCATTTTGACTATACAGATACATTGTTTCCGGAGTATGTACTGAATTCCACAGATCATATCGTGTCACTTGTAACCACACTGACAGATTATGAAGAGGGAACCTACGCCGTGGCTGAGGTCGCAACGACAATGCAGACGATGTTCCCTGATATTTATACGACAGACCTCAACGAGTCGACCTGTTTTGTAGACCAGAACGGTATCTTTTATCATAATGCAGAGGAAGATGAAAAATGGCTGGAGTATGAAAAAAGTGCCTATGCACAGATCGTCGGAGAAGTCACGGATGCAGACTGCAGACTGATGACGATCAATCATGAAAAACTGGTAGTCGGATACGAATATGTAAAGGTGCTGGATGGCTATCTGATCAAGCTGGTGTCTATGGAACCGGCAGAAAAACAATTGTCCGGCTATCGAAATTATTTCTTGCTGTTACTGGCTTTGATACTGGCAGCGCTGACATGGGCGTTTCATCATATTGTAAAAAAGATATTGCATCAATTCTATGCCATTACGGATGTTGTGCATGAAGTACAGCATGGAGATATGGAGATCAGAATACCAAACTGCGGTAAGGATGAGTTTGGTGTGCTGGGAAAAGAACTCAATGAAATGCTCGATCAGATCCAAAAACTGATGGATGAGAATGTAAAGAGAGAGATCCTGATGAAGGATTCCCAGATCCGCGCCCTGCAGAATCAGATCAATGCACATTTTATCTATAATGTACTGGAATCCATCAAAATGATGGCAGAGATAGATGAAAAGTATGAAATATCAGATGCAGTCACATCGTTAGGCAAGCTGTTAAGATACAGTATGCGCTGGAACTCACAATCTGTAACGGTGGAAGAGGAAGTTGACTATATCAAGAATTATCTTGCCCTGATCAATCTGCGGTTTGATTATGAAATCTTTTTGAGTCTGAATCTGCCGGATGAGATCTTAAAACAGGAAATTCCGAAAATGTCTCTGCAGCCGATTATAGAAAATGCCATCTACCATGGAATCGAAGAAATCGCAGAGGATACCAATATCTATATGAAAGGCTTCATAGAGGAAGAACCGGACGGCACATACAGCTGCAGTATTAAGATCACGGACTCCGGCTGTGGTATGTCCGACGTACAGGTGGAAGAGCTGCAGAAAAAGATCAATGGTGAGATAGAAGCCTCGGGAGGAGCCGGTAATGGAATCGGACTGAAGAATGTACAGGATCGCATCAGGATCAGCTTTGGCAGGGATTATGGACTGACGATTGCGTCCGAGGAAGGAAAATATATACAGGTTGCGGTGAAAATTCCATTTGTAAAGGAGAGACGAAGCGATGAATAAAGTATTGATTGCAGAAGATGAAAAAATGATACGGCAGGGAATCAAAGCCATCGTTTCACGTACAGGAGTTCCGATAGAGGAAATCATAGAATGTAAAAACGGTCAGGAAGCATATGATATCATAAAAGAAGGCGGGATTGATGTTCTGATCACAGATATCCGGATGCCGAAGATGGATGGAATCACTCTGGTCAAAGAGATACAGAGACTACCGCAGGTGCCTCGTGTTGTTGTGATCAGTGGATATGATGATTTTTCTTATGCGGTAGAACTACTCAGGTGCGGGGCGAGAGAATATCTGCTGAAGCCGATCAACCGGGAGGATATTTCGAATATCATGAAGCAGATGGAGGATGAAATACAGGAAGAAAAGATACAAAATAAAGAACATGTGAAATTGCTCTATGAAAAGGTAAGATATGCGTTGCTGAATCAGAATGCGAAACCGGCAGAGCTGCAGCTGCTGCAAGAACAGGTGGCAGACTGCATCGGCAGGACAGAATATGTCATGGTATGTACGAACTATCATACAAACTATCACACAATCGGTCAGAAGGCCAGCTTTTACTCTAATATAGGAGATCATAATGTGATGTTCATCAGACCGGAGTATGCTGCGGAACTGATCGAAGAATATATGGGGGATTATGTTGTAGGTGTGAGCAGTGTTCACAATGGGCTGGGAGAAATGTATCAGGCCTATGATGAGGCATCAGCCCTGCGTGAACGGCACTTTTGCATGCAAAGGAAGAACTATTTTGAAGAGTCTCATGAAAGTGCTGTGTCTGCCGGTGACATCAGCAGATTTATCCAGCTCCTGGGAACTGCACGACTGGATGATGCCGACAGATTTCTCGTTAATCTGATCCAGCGAACGAAGAGAAGTGAAGTCAGTGCATATCAGTTCAAGGATGCGATGAAGCAGATCATAGAAAAGATCAAAACAACCTACGCAGGTGTCATTGAGACAGAAGGGTTGCATATTGACAGTCTGATCAATGTGTATTATTATACAACGATTGACGAATATCATGAAGCATTGGGGCGCATTATGGCGGCAATCAATCAGAAGATGGATCATGAGTATGATGATTACCGTAACCGTCTGAAGATAGAACAGGCGCTGGAATATATCAACAGGCACTACCATGAGGATATCAATATGGCGATGGTGTCCAATGATGTTTCAATGAATTACTCCGTATTTTCTCTGACGTTTAAAGAATATACAGGACAGAATTTTGTAAATTACCTAAAAGAACTTCGACTGAAGGAGGCGAAAAAGCTACTGGATGAAACTGATAAAAAAGTGATAGAGATCAGTACATTAGTCGGTTATGAGAATGAAAAACATTTTATGAAGACCTTTAAGAGTATCTATGGTGTGACACCAAGTGAATACAGAAAAAATATACAGATAGGCAGAAAGGAAGGTACACGATGAATCAACAACAGTTAAAAAATTTGCTGGAGGATATGAGTCTGGAGGAAAAGATCGGACAGCTGCTCCAGTTATCCAATAGCTTTTATGAAGATGAGGCGTTTCTGACAGGACCGGCAATGCAGCTTGGCATCGGCGAGAAGCAGATCAATGAAGCCGGCTCCGTTTTGAGCGTTTTTGGGGCGGAGCAGATCAAATCCATTCAGGAAACTGCTATGAAGAAACAGCCGCATCATATCCCGCTGCTGTTTATGGCAGATATTATCAATGGATATAAGACAATCTTTCCAATCCCGTTGGCACAGGGCTGCAGTTTTCAGCCAGAACTGGTGAAAAGGTGTGCATCAGTGTCAGCGACAGAGGCAGCTGTATCAGGCCTGCATGTGACATTTTCACCTATGGTGGATCTTGTGAGAGATGCAAGATGGGGCAGAGTCATGGAATCTACGGGAGAAGATGCCTATTTGAATGGTCTGATGTCAGAAGCCATGGTAGAAGGCTATCAAGGGGATCGCAGCGGAGAAAAGCTGGATCAGTTTGGTCATATATCAGCATGTATCAAGCATTTTGCAGCCTATGGAGCTCCGGAGGCAGGCAGAGAGTATAACAATGTGGAATTATCAGAACGCACACTTAGAGAGGATTATCTGCCGGCTTACAAGAAAGGAATTGATGCAGGAAGTGCTATGGTTATGACTTCCTTTAATACGCTGGATCATATACCGGCGACCGGCAACAAGTGGCTGATGCAGGATATCCTGAGGGGAGAAATGGGCTTTGAGGGTGTACTGATATCAGACTGGGCGGCCATCGAAGAACTGGTCAGTCATGGTATTGCAGAGGATAAAAAGGAAGCAGCCAGACTTGCCATGGAGGCAGGTGTAGATATGGATATGGTAACAGGATGCTATATCAATCATCTGCAGGAACTTGTAGAAAGCGGACAATTGAAAGAACAGCAGATTGATGAAGCTGTTATGAGAATATTGGAGTTAAAGAATCAACTGGGGTTATTTGAAAATCCATATAAAGATGCAGATGACAACAAGGCAGCGGAACTGTGTTTATGTGAGGAGCACAGAAAGCTGGCAAGAAAGGCTGCAGCAGATACGATGGTACTTCTCAAAAATGAAAATGATATCCTGCCCATACAGGAAACAGCAGGAAAGATTGCCGTGATTGGACCCTATGGTGAAGAAGGCAGACTTTATGGAGCGTGGTCACTGCAGGGAACAGATGCAGATACAGTAACCATCAAGGAAGGCATCGAGGAAGCAGGCTATGATAATGACCAGATTGTTTTCTGCGCAGGAAGCTCTTTGCTGGATGAGGATGAGAAGCTATATGGGTTTAAGGGACTGGTAAAGCAGTATCGTGAGCGTTCAAACGAAGATCTGCTGCAGGAAGCAGTTCATGCAGCCAAGGGAGCAGACACCGTTGTGATGGCACTTGGTGAGCATGCCTATCATTCGGGAGAGGGAGGCTCACGCGCCGATATCACGATACCCGAATGTCAGATGCATCTGCTCAGGGAGATTACAAAGGTCAACCAAAATATCATTACAATTGTATTCGCAGGCAGACCGCTGGATCTTCGCGAGATCGCAGACTGTTCCAAGGCTGTTTTATATGCATGGTTTCCCGGAAGTGAAGGAGGCAGTGCCATAGCAGATCTTTTGTTTGGGATGCAGTCACCGAGTGCGAAGTTATCCATGACCATGCCGTACAGTGTCGGACAGGTTCCGGTTTATTATGGCGGATATACATCAGGAAGACCATTTAATGGAAATCGTACGAACAGGTTTCAGGCGGTTTATCAGGACATTCCAAACGAGCCGTTATATCCGTTTGGATATGGACTGACCTATACCAGCTTTTCTTATTCCAAGCCTGAACTGGATCAGCAGGTTATGAGTATGGAGGACGAGCTTCATGTCAGCGTGAATGTTACCAATACAGGCAAGAGAACGGGAACGGAAACCGTACAGCTATATCTGCGGGATCTGAAGGGCTCGACTGTCAGACCGACAAGAAGACTCAAGGGCTTTGAACGCATTACACTGGAACCGGGAGAAGAAAAGCAGGTGACATTTAAGATTACAGAGGATATGCTGAGATTCTATGACATTCATATGGATTATGTCAGTGAACCGGGAGAATTTGCACTGTTTATCGGAGGCGACAGTGCAACTCAGAATGAAATCAGATTCGAACTGCAATTACAAAAATAACACCAAAAACAAAAAATAAGATACTTTTTTAGAGAAAGCGGACACCTATAATGAGCATGTAAAGGGTGGCTGCTTTCTTTTTATATGAAAAGAAGCCGCCAAAACATACCAACTATACATGGAGGGAAAAAGAAATGAAAAAGAGATTCAAAAAGATCCTGTCACTCATTCTTGTAGGCGCGATGTCAGTATCTATGCTGACGGCTTGCGGCGGCAAGGCTGAGCAGGCAGCTGCACCGGCTGGTGAAGAAGCAGCACCGGCCAAAGAGGAAGCAGCAACTGAGGAGAAAGCACCTGCAGCAGAGGAAACAGCCTCTAGTGAAGCAGGCTCTACACCAAGAAATGAGACACTTTATTTTGCAGGACAGCAGTGGGGCTCCATCAATGACTGGAATCCGATGAGTGCAAACTCTAATAATGCAATGGGTATCACACAGAATGATGCATCCCGTATCCTGATCTATGAGTCATTGTTTATGTACAATATGCTTGATGGCAAGCTGTACGGACTGCTGGGCAAGGATTATAAGTGGAATGACGACCAGACAGAGCTTACCGTAACGATGAATCCGGATGCCAAGTGGAGTGATGGTACTCCTGTAACGGCAGAGGACGTTGCATATACATTTGATTGTCATATTAAGTACAACTCTTCTAAGGGAAATGATTATGGCAGCTACATCGAGTCTGTAACAGCAGCAGATGACGAGACGGTTGTGTTCAAGGCACTGCTTGACGATACAGGCAAGGCTGTTAACCCGCTCAAGGTTCTTGGATATCTTCCTGACCTGTATGTTATGCAGAAGGCTTATCTGGAGAAGGTAGAGGAGAGAAACGGCGAAGACGCTGATAAGGTAAAACAGGATAAGATGGAAGATCTCGTAGCATCAGGCCCTTATCATCCTTATTATGATGATGACCAGAAGGTAGTATTTGAGAGAGATGACAACTACTGGGGCGTTTCACTGTGGGGCGGTCTGCCGGCACCGAAGTATATCTGCCACAATATTTTTGCAGACAATGCAGCATGCCAGGTGGCACTTGCAGCAGGCGAGGTCGATATTGACCAGCAGTTCATTACAGATGTCCAGAAGCTGTGGGAAGAGGACGGCCTTCCGATCTCTACATACGTAGATGAGGCTCCTTATGGAATCTGTGCATCACTGCCTACTGTATTCTACAATGTAGAGGTAGCAGGTCTTGATGATGTCAATGTACGTAAGGCAATTGCATGGGCAGTAGACTATGACCAGATCATATCCTCTGCTATGTCCAACCAGTCACCTACTTTCAAGGATGTTCCGCGTTCTATCATGAATCCGACAGAGGGAGAGCAGGCATTACTGGATCATGACGCATTAAAGCCATACCAGTTCGAAGGAAATGACATCAATGGTGCAAATAAGCTCCTTGATGATGCAGGCATCGTAGATACAGACGGAGACGGAATCCGTGAAATAGATGGCAAGAATCTGTCCTACAAGGCTGAATGTCCCGAGGGATGGTCAGACTGGCAGGCAACACTGGAAATCGTAGCAGCAGCAGGCAAGAATATCGGCATCGAGATCGAGACTTATTTCCCGGATGCAAATACATTTTATGATGATATGACAACCTGCAAGTTTGAAATCGGTATGTTCTGGACACCAGGTGCAGCAATTGCCTGTCCTTATCTGAGAGCTGCAAACTTCTTCTCAAAGGAATATGCAGAGCTTGACGTAAACTGGTCAGGTAACTATGGTCACTATATGAATGATGAAGCAGATGCAATTTTGAAGAAGATCCCGAATGAGACAGATACAGCTAAGCTCAAGGAATACTATACAGAATTATCGAAGATCTACCTTGAAGATGTACCTTCCTTCACAGCGATGTATAAACCGCAGATGTTCCACACAGTCAATGAGACAGTATGGACAGGATATCCGCAGTTAGACGATGGAAACAACATTCCTCCTATGCTTTGCACAGATGGATATGGTATTGCAGGCTTATATAACCTGAAAAATGTTGAGCAGTAATCCGGTTTGATAAGATAACAGGATTCAAGTAAAACAACCCAAAGCGGTCATGTTCCAAAATGTATCAAGGCATGACCGCTTTTCTAAAGAAGCGAGGAAGAATGAGGTGATTTTATGAAAGGATTAAAAAAGTATTATACCAACAAGCTGGTCTGGTATTTTATTACTTTTATCGTCGCGGTCGTATTGAACTTTGTACTTCCAAGACTGATGCCGGGTGATCCGGTATCTGGTATAGCAGCCAGAGCCATACAGGGCATGACAGACAGTACGGCAATTCAAAAGGTTTATGAAGATTATATTGAAAAATTCGGTGTCAATGAGCCAATCATGACACAGTTCGTTACCTTTGTAAAAAATGCGGTCAGAGGAGATTTTGGTGTATCATTCAGCCAGTACCCGCGACCTGTATCAGACATTATCAAATCATCAGTCCTATGGACGATAGCATTACAGCTGCCGGCGATTATAGTCGGCTGGTTTCTGGGCAATCTGCTCGGAGCAGCTGCTGCTTATATCAAGGGTGTATTCGACAAGGCAATTCTGCCGTTCTTCTTATTCGTAAGCAACATCCCTGCCTTTGGTATGGCAACCATTTTATTATCAATATTCGCAATTAACCTCGGCTGGTTTCCGAAGGGAGGCGGATATGGCTTTGACCTGATACCAAATCAAAGCTGGGCATTCTTTAAATCCATCATCTGGCATTACCAGCTGCCGTTCTGGTCTGTTGTACTCATTACCATAGGTGGACAGGCAGTTGGAATGCGATCGATGTCAATCTATGAATTAAATGCGGATTATGTAAAATACAGCCGCTTTCTCGGTATAAAGGACAGAAAAATAGTAGGCTATGTATTCAGAAATGCAATGCTGCCTCAGATCACCGGACTGGCAATGTCCATCGGCACGATGATTGGCGGAGCGCTGGTGGCAGAGATTGTATTCAGCTATCCGGGGCTTGGCTCCACTATTTTATCTGCAGTGTCAGGTCGTGATTATCCTTTGCTGTCAGCCTGTACACTCATCATAACGATTATGGTACTGTTGGCCAATCTGTTTGTGGAACTGATTTACGGAGTGATCGATCCGCGAATCAAAGCAGCGCAGCAGGATTAGAAGGGGGACAATGAGATGAAAAATCAAATCAGACAAATATTTCATTCGTCAAAGTTTCTCGGCGGCTTCTGCGTCATGATATTTTTGCTGCTGCTGATGATTGTATATCCGTTATTTGTGACGGACGACCCACTGGAAATGATAGGACAGGGCAATTTCTTTAAGCCCGGAACGTACATATCAGTAACGGATACCGTGGATACGGATACCTATACACTGAAGCTGGATAACGTCGGTGCCAGACTGGAATCCAAGATTTCTGTAGAAGACAGAGCCGATATGGCAGACTGGCTGGAAAAGTTCGGAGGTGTCGGTATCAGTCAGATCGATGTGACAGATGCAGAAGGACTGATCCGACTGTGGGAACAATACTATTCCAAGGATACAGCTCAGGACGGACTGTTGATTTCAAAGAAAAAGTATTACGCACGACTGGATAAGAAGATAGATGGTATTCTGGAGGACACAGATCTGAAGATAGCGGCAGAGGATCCTGAGACCGGAGATATCAGCATTGCGGAAACCATCCCGTCTAATGCCTATGTGAATACAAAGGACATTGCAACGAAACGAACCTTTATCCTGGGGACTGATAATTTTGGCCGGGATGTATTGACGGAGCTGGCATCAGCGACAAAAACGTCTTTGATGATCGGACTGGTAGCAGGAGCGGTAGCAACTTTGATCGTACTGATTCTCGGACTGCTTGCGGGATATGTGGGTGGATTTGTGGATGATACGATTATGTTTGTGACAAATCTGTTCACGGTGATTCCAAGCTTTGTGTTGTTGATCCTGATTTCCTACAGCGTGGGTGAAAGTGCCAGAGGTGTCACACTGGTGGCAACCATTATAGGCCTGACCTCATGGCCATGGACGACACGTTCTGTCCGTTCTCAGGTCATATCGCTCAGAAACCGTGACCATGTCAATCTGTCAAAGCTGTCAGGACACAGTCTGTTTCACATTATTTTAACAGATATCCTTCCATATCTGGCATCCTATGTGGTGATGGCTCTGATCGTGCAGATATCCTCAGGTATTCTGTCAGAGGCACAGCTGTCTATGATCGGATTGGGACCTGCAACGACGAAGGTCTCTACACTGGGACTGATGATGAGTTGGGCGATGACCTACAGTGCACATCTGAATGGTGCATGGTGGGCATTCCTGCCGGTTATATTTTCCATTGCACTGATTTCATTTTCATTGAACCTGATGAATATCGGACTGGATCAGGTATTTAATCCGCAGCTGCGGGATTAGGAGGAGAAGACAATGGGAAAAGTGATGCTGGAAGTAGAAAATTTAAAAACAAAATATATCACGAGATTTGGCGAGGATGTCTATGCAGTTGATGGCGTATCGCTGAAAATAGAAGAGGGAAAGTCACTGGGGATCGCAGGAGAATCGGGCTGCGGAAAATCCACACTGGCATTATCTCTGATGGGATATTACTTTTCACCGCTTCATTATCAGAGCGGTATCATCAAAATTGATGGTAAAAATATATCCGGAATGAAGCCGGACGAGGTCAGAAAGTCGATTCTCGGAAATGAAATCGCTTATATACCTCAGGCTGCTATGAATGCACTGAATCCGACGCAGAAAATCATCAGTTTCATAGAGGATGTCATACAGGCGCATGAGCCGAGAACCTCTAAAATAGATATCTATGATCTGGCCAGAAAGAGATTTGAGATACTGGGGCTTGATGAATCAGTGCTGCAGAAGCACGCGGTGGAGCTGTCAGGGGGCATGAAACAGCGCGTGGTCATTGCAATATCTACGATACTGTCACCAAAAGTGCTGATTGCAGATGAACCATCCTCAGCACTGGATGTGACATCACAGAAAATGGTTATTAAGATGCTGCGTGATATGATGGAGAAGGGATTTATCAAGTCCATGATCTTTATCACACATGAATTACCTCTTCTTTATAACGTTACCGATGACATTATGGTCATGTATGCAGGGCAGATTGTGGAAAAGGGAACGGCTGAGCAGATCGTGTTCGACCCGATCCACCCGTATTCCAAGGGACTGATGGGCTCTATCATTGTTCCGGAGGCAGGACTTCGCGATGCGAAGCTGACTGCCATACCAGGAACTCCTCCGAATCTGAAGAAACCACCCAAGGGATGCAGATTTGCGGACAGATGCAAATACGCACAGCCTGCCTGTATGCTGCATGGGATTGCTGAAACAGAGACCGATGATCATCGTATGTTTCGTTGTTATCTGAGCAGAGAGCAACTGAAGGAGGGTTATGAACATGAACGAAAGTAAACAGGCAGAAAATAAAGAATCCCTGTGTCTGAGCGGAACCAATGTCACAAAGATATTTGGCTTTGGTGACAATAAGACGGTTGCAGTGGATCATGTGAATTTCAATTTTTATAAGGGAGAGATTATATCAATCGTAGGAGAAAGCGGATCAGGCAAGACAACCTTGTCAAAAATGCTGCTGGGTCTGATCAGTGTATCCGAGGGTGATGTCTATTTTCAGGGGCAGCCGCGTGATATCAAAAGTCATAAAAAGAAAAAGGAGTACTGGCAGGGAATTCAGGCGATTTTTCAAGATCCGTTTTCTTCTTATAATGTATTTCGTAAAATTGACTCTGTGCTGTTAGACTGTATCAACATGCGTGGCGGACATTCACTTTCATATGCAAAGAAAGTAGAAATGATGACAGAGGCGTGCAGCTTTGTGAATCTGAAATTCGAGGAATTGACAAACAAATATCCGTTTGAGCTGTCCGGCGGACAGATGCAGAGACTGATGATTGCAAGAATATTTTTACTGAAACCAAAGATTTTGCTGGCAGATGAACCGACCTCCATGATTGATGCCTGCTCAAGAGCAACTATTTTAGATATGCTGCTCAAGCTGAGGGATGAGATCAATATGACGATTATTTTTATCACACATGATATAGGTCTGGCATACTTTATTTCAGATTCTGTGTATATCATGGAGCATGGGAAGTTTGTGGAGTATGGCCCTGCGGATGAGGTGATCCTGCATCCGAAAGCAGAGTATACAAAACGTCTGATATCAGATGTTCCAAAAATACATGAGGAATGGGATCTATCTACAGTTTAGGAAATAATTGATATTGCTATTTTTCCCTGCAGGTATTAAAATAAATACATTATTTTTTCCATTCACCAACGTTTACTCATGAGAAAGGAGATGAAGTTGTGAAGAACATTGCAGTGATATCTGCGGGGATTACAGTCAATCATGCAAGCAGACTAACGAAAGGTATTCGGGATTGTACCATAGAACACAATGGGAATACCTTTATTTTTACGTGCTCCAGAAAGTATGAGCAGAATGTAGAGCATGATGTCGGAGAGTATAATATTTACAATCTTCCGGACTTTAGGGATTTTGACGGTGTGGTTCTGATTAACAGTACGGTTGGTTCTGAGGAGACTCTGAAATGTCTGGCACAGAAGATTGAGGAATCAGGTGTTCCGGCAGTGGGTATCGAACGTGACGACAAGAACATGTTCAATGTATTCATAGACAACTATTCTGCAATGCGTGAGATGGTAGAGCATCTGGTAGTGCATCATGGCTATACCAGACTGAACTTTATCTCAGGCCCACTCAGCAATGCCGAGTCACGACAGAGACTGCAGGCGTATCAGGATGTCCTGACAGAGCATGGAATCGCGGTAGAGGAGGCACGTATCTATAGGAAGGGTACCTTTCTGAAGGAGAGTGGAGAGCTGGCAGTGAAGCAGTTCCTTGCTTCAGAGCTGCCGATGCCGCAGGTGATTGTTTCGGCAAATGATGTTATGGCTCTCGGTGCCTACAGAGCACTGGTGGAAAGAGGCATCAGTGTACCGAAGGATATGGCACTTACAGGTTTTGATGATGATTTTGCGGCGGCGTACCATGTGCCGTCTATCACCTCGGTTGCACGTCAGCAGGAACAGGTGGGATATGCTGCCTGCATGAAGCTGATGGAGGGCATGACAGAAGCGGACAAGGGACAGAGCCAGCAAATTGATACTAGAATCCAATATCGTATGAGCTGTGGCTGTGAGAATCGCAGTGATGTAGATAACGTCATGTTCCGCAGGATGCATTTTCGTGAGAAGGAGCGCGAGGACAAGTACCGTGATCTTACGAATAATATGTCGGTTGACCTGACCGGAGTCGAGAACTTTGAGCAGCTCAAGCTGTGCATCAAGCAGTATATTCCACAGATTTACTGTGAAGAGCTGTATCTGTTCATCAGCGATGATTTCAGTGATACGGAGAATAAATTTAATCTGTACAAAGAAGAACACAGTGAGCAGACTTATCTGCGAGAGGGCTTTGGTACGGATATCGAGCTGCTGGTTGGATACGATCATGGCATGTACATAGAAAATATGGAACTTGATTTTCACGGTTTTATGCAGCATCTGAAGGACAGCAGTAAGGAACGAAAGGTATATACAGTATCTCCCGTACATTTTAGAGACCGTTGTTTTGGTTTCTGCATTCTTGGAAACTGCAGCTTTCCGTTTGACAGTCCTGTATTCTATACGTGGCTCATGAACATCGGCAATGTCATAGAGATGATTCGCAAGCAGTCTTTGATGAGAACCATGATCG
The DNA here is from genome assembly GCA_964424675.1 of uncultured Lachnospiraceae bacterium. Classification (GTDB taxonomy): domain Bacteria; phylum Bacillota; class Clostridia; order Lachnospirales; family Lachnospiraceae; genus JAAYYM01. Next base: position 4,543 of record CAYRJT010000008.1, on the reverse strand, counting down.
AGAAGCTGGACAGTGTATGGTGCTACGATACGTTGACTGGTGTATACAATCGTTCCGGTTTTAGAAAATACGGCGGGAAGGTATGGGAAGATACGCTGCAGAGAAAGCAGAATGTGCTGATTTTGTTTATGGATCTGGACGGACTGAAGATTGTCAATGATACATATGGACATGAAGAGGGCGACAATCTGATCAAGAGCTTTGCAGATATTCTGATTGATGTCAAGCGTCATGGCGAGGCTGTTATGCGGTACGGCGGTGATGAATTTGTAATCATATCTCCATATGCTACCGATCCGGAAGCAGTATCGTATGTAAAGAGAATAGAGCTTGCAATGAAGAACTATAATGAACAGCATGAGTTCAAGTATAAGCTGGATGCAAGCATTGGGTATCATATCCTCTATCCTGAGAATGGGGTGGATATTGAGACTGCGATAGAGATTGCGGATCAGAAGATGTATGAGAATAAAAAATTAAAAAAGCAAAGAAATAATGTGCTGATTGGACATATTTGAATCAGAGACAAATATTATGAGATGGTGAATGGACGAAAAAGTGTGGAGATGGATATATTGGTTTGACGGACGAAAAAGTGCAGGGATAGATACATTGCTTCGACGCGTCGTCCTTCTCAACCACAGGCAAAAAAGTATGGAAGATGGGCTTCCATACTTTTTGTGTTTTCGAACTCCTTTGGCTTGACCTCCGCAATGTATCTATCCCTGCACTTTTTCTGCGTTCATGTTGTTTATCGGATTATCACTTGCTTTCTGTTTTCCTTTGGTCTTTCTATTTATCTTTTTTTGACTTTTGCTAGATTATGTATCTGTCTATCTGTCTATCTGTCTATTAGGTTTATGTCGAATTTTTTCACCTGTCTGTCTATTAGACTTTTGCTGGATTTTCTACCTATCTGTCTATCTGGCTTCAGGGCAGATTTTGGACAAGGGGCATGCTCCAAGAGTATATGTGACTCCAAAACAGCATATGAGAAATGTCGTTTTATCCATTATTGGACAATAGAACTCTTCAAACTAAGTACAAATTCCAAAGAAACAAGCTTGCTTCATTTCTTTGGAATCTGAGTCAACAAAAACAAGACTGTCTTGTCCAAAATCAAGCAGATGTGCTTTATAATGTCTTCCTTTTGGAATTTCTATTTGCTTCAGATGCTTCACTTGTCCAAAAAGTCTCACTTCTTTACTGGAACGGCCCAATTGCTTTTAGGAAGCAAGCTTTTGTGCCATCGGCCCCAGCACGCTGAGGGTGGTTTGGATGTGAACACGCGGAATTGACGTGTTCCATCCAAAAAGAGGCGTGTTTTAGGAAGCAAGCTTATCTTAGGGTTCGGCGATACGGGAGACTCCTACGTAGATTTCGGAGATTTTGTACCAGGTGCTGTAGTCGGTGACACCGGTGGCGGGAAGACCGAAGATGCGTTGGAACTGGCGGACGGTGCCCGCGGTGTTCTGGCCGTAGATGCCGTCTGGGGTGACGGTATTGAGAGCAGGGTAGTCCTGCGCGATACGGTTTAATTGTTCCTGCAGCATGCGAACTTTATCACCGCTGGAGCCTATGGTCAGGTTATAGCCCGGCCATGACGCGGGGATGCCGGAGATTTCTTCGGAAGTGTTGATGTACATGTCGCTGCCGTAATAGTTGTGGATAATCTGAATCGGTGTATAGCCCTGTTCGCCGAGGTACTGTGAGCCCCACTGGCTCAGTCCGTTTGGACAGGTTACACGTCGCCCATCACAGTACTGTGTGAAGATTGGCTGACGGACATTAGGTCGTGACAGGTAATTTGTGAAGATGGTGTCCACGACGCGGTCTACGGTATCGTAGATGTTTCTGCCGTTAATCCATTTTTGATCAAAGGCAGTGGAAGAGGTGATGGTGAAATCATAACCCTGATTCCTGTACCATTCTGTATAAACCCTGTTTAGTGGAAAAGACAAGATAGCAAGCGTATTTGCATAGATGGTGGATTCCGTCCACGTGGCGTAGATTTCGGAGGATACCACATTTTTGATATAGTCCTTGTACCGGACATAGTAGTTTGTGGCGGTGGAGTCTGCTGGACTGCCGTCATGGACAACCATGTATTCCGGAATGACGACCCGGCTCAGGACAATTTCACCACTTTCATCCATGGGCTTGATCTCCTCTTCAGGAATCTTCGGAGGATACTCCCCATAGAGCGTGTGAGCAGGAATGACGATGACATCATTGACAGGTGGAGCCTCCATGGGAACGAGTGGTGCCTTTTGCAAGGCGGTAACATCAGGCAGAATTTCAGAACCATTGATGATCAGCTCCTGATATCCGGGAGCAGTGATTGTCAGCGTGTAATTTGAATAAGGCTGGGTATCAGAGGGGGTGACACTGTACTCAAGCGGAGGGCTCGGAAGTTCAATCGTACCGGCAAAGCCGGAATCATTTGTGGTGATTTGCTCCAATGTATTGTCCGGATTACCGGAATAGGAAATGGAGATGGTGGCATCTTCAACAGGCGATGTACCGATTGCAGAGACAACTTGTACAGATAATTTACCAAAATCGGGCATGGTATGACCTCACATAGGGTAATACATTTCATTTATATTATGCAGGGAAAGGCAGATTGTTACCCATGGCAGCGATCAATACCTTTCACTCCAGACCGTTTGTACATTCATAGAGGCTGCATTAATCGGCAGCGGCATCACGCACATGTTTTGCGCTTCAAAGGTCAGATGATTATTTGCAGATGGCGGGCTCGGAAATCATTGACAATGTTGAGAAATTTGTGGCAAAATAACATCAATTCATGCAAAGTAACAGACAAATCAACGCTTGAATATAAGAATGCAGAATTGAATGACAAAAGCACAGCAGGAGGAGATGTCTATGAAGATTGTTTTTTACAGTACGAGATCCGAAAAGATGAGTGAGAATGGATCTAAAATAGTATTTTATCCGAGTAGGGCGGATGAGTGGGACAGGTTAGCAGATCTGTATCCGGAACATGAATTTATCGTTGTAGCACCGGTGACAGCTGTTTATTTATATGATTTGACGGGTAATCAAGTGTCGAAAATTCCAAAGAAGGTTGCATTCTCTTATTTGTCTGAGGAAATGACTACGGAAGAGATTGTGGATATCATCTGTGGGTTTGCACCTGATGCGGCAATTGCAGTCTCTACAGCTGGCAGACATTATGACTGGAATCCTATCAAAGATGCGGTAATCGCAGAAATTCTGCAGCAGAAAGGAATCAATGCAATTGCGCAGAAGATTTATACAGCGGTCGGCAGCTTTGATAAATGGCGTTCAAGCCTGGTCTTAAGGGGTGCACACTTTGATGTTGCCAAATCTCTGTATGTACATAACAATATGTTCTGGACGGAGAAGAATCATCCGTCTATTGAAACAAATGTATACAAGGAATATATTTTGTATAGGCTGAAGGGACTACACTATCCGGTGATCATCAAGACCACCGCACATTCAGGATCAAGAGGCATTGAGATTGTGGAGGATTATGAAGCGGCTGAGAAGTATCTGTGTGCAGAGGATTATGGCGCAGACATGATTGCAGAGGAAATGCTTCCCGGTGAGCAGTTTGGTACGGAAATTCACGGCATCAAGGGTCATTATTATGTACTTCCTCCGTATGCACTTCCGACGAACAGCAAGGGAATCACAGATCCATTGACGGGTATTAAATTCGGACCTGTCATGAATGATCAATACCACGTCAAAGAGCTGCAGGAGTCTCTGGGGCGAATGGCAGAGGAATATGGCTTCGCAGGAGTTGTACAGGTAGATCTGGTATTCCATGAGGGCAAATGGAGCATTATTGAGTTTAATCCGAGATGGTCCGGTATGACAACAACAACTGCTGCTTCTGAGGGCAGAATGCCATATGAGGTCTTTGCCGACACAGTATTAGGAAGTTCACGGGATTATTCCAAATGGGAGAACCTGAAGTATGCGGTCAACTTCAAAATACCTGAGGCAGAAGAGAAACGGCTGCAGGAGATGTATACCCATCCCGGGGTGAAATATATCATGAGTTCAACCACACAGCGTCCGAATCAGCCCAAATCCACATTTGCCGAAGTTGTCTTTGGCGGTTTTGATACAAAAGAGGAGCTGATGAATGGACTGCAGGAGTTGCGAGAGAAATTCCCGGATGTTGTTTCAGAGACAGTTTACCAGTCTTTTGTAGAATTAAGTAAAAAGTATTAGATGCAAATAGCGAAATCAGGAAAGGCAGGGTGACGAGCTTGAAGGTATGGGGTTTAACAGCGAATGTAGATGATATGATTGAAAAGTATGGATTTAAATTGTTTGATAAGGACAGAGATAAGAGACAATACGATATGCTGCTTGTTGATTACAGCAGCATTGATATCTGCAACGGCAAGGATCTGAAGGTATATTGTAATGGACAGGAGATAGAGCTGGCAGACGCATTCTGGCCGATGTTAACCAATACGGATTGGTTCTTCCGCATTTTTACGTAGCCCGACATTTTTTATACATTAGCTTTGCA
>CAYRJT010000007.1:0-22806 GCA_964424675.1 uncultured Lachnospiraceae bacterium | reverse complement strand
TGCACCGTACTATGAAAAGTTCGAGGAGTACTATTTACAGGCGGTCATCCTGTATTTTATTGATGGGGTACTGGCGGTGCTGCTGGTGAATGAACTGCGAAGAATGTTCAAAACGGTATTGAATGACGACTGTTTTATTCAGGAGAATGTCGTCAGTCTGCAGAGAATGGGAAACTTCGCATTTGCAATTGCAGCAGTATCGACAGTCAGGATGTTCTTTTATATCACACCGGCAATTCTGGTAGTCATACTCGTATTCATCGTTGCAGGGATGTTCAGCAAGGTGCTGTCACAGGTATTTGACAGGGCGGTCTCATATAAGCTTGAGAACGACCTGACGATTTAGGGGGTGGCACATATGGCAATTATCGTGAATCTGGATGTCGTTATGGCACAGAGAAAAATCGGACTGACAGAGCTTGCTGAGAAGGTTGACATCACAATGGCAAATCTGTCGATTTTGAAAAAAAACAAGGCAAAGGCAATTCGCTTCTCTACACTGGAATCAATCTGCGAGGCACTGAACTGCCAGCCGGGGGACATCTTAGAGTATCGCAGGGAGGAAGAGTAACATGTCAGAATTTAAAAGTACAGAAATCAATACTACAAATCAACAATTAACAAAGCTACAGGAAGAAACTACAATGCAGTGGGGCGGCAAGTCAGCAGAACAACAGCCAACAACACAACAACCAATCGCTCAGGCCAGACAGCTTGTCGTATCTGAATCAGAGAAGCGGATTGACAGGGTACGTGACCACTTTAGTCAGATAGCACTTGCAACATTGATTTATGCAGTCTTTTTTACATTTAGTCTATACAAGAATCTGGTAGGAATCACCTTTCCGTTCTTTGTGGTGGGCACCTACGGGTATCTGCTGTATTGTATGAAGCAGCTGGATATTCAGGGTAAGAAGGACACGGTCTTCTACATAGCAGCCTCGGTGCTGCTTGGTGTCTCAACATTTTGCACAGATTCTCTGCCGATACAGTTTTTCAATTTCTGCGGTATATTGCTTCTCATCGGAAGCTTTATGATTCATCAGACTTACGAGGATGGTAAATGGGATTTTTCGAAGTATCTTGGCGCAGTATTCTATACAGCGATTGCATCTGTTGCATATGTATTCCAGCCATTTATGCATTTTGATTATTTTCTGAAGCATCGGGGTAAGAAGCAAAATGGAAAAGGAAAATATGTGTGGTACGGAATCTTTATCACCATTCCGTTATTACTGGTGGTACTTGTCCTACTGGCATCTGCTGACGTTGTGTTTAGCAGACTGATAGAAAAACTGCTGCATTTTGGCAATCTGGTACCTGCAGATGTGTTTGGCGTATTCTTCCTGACTGTTTTTGCCTTTTTTGCAGCCTATGCCTATTTCTGTTCTATCGTCAGCAAGGATTTGAATGAAGAAGTGACTGATAAGCGTACAGGGGAACCCATCATTGCCATTACATTTACCTCAGTTCTGACAGTCGTTTATCTTGTATTCTGCACGATTCAGCTAGTCTATCTGTTCATTGGCGGAATGCAGATTCCATATGGCTATACCTATGCAGAGTATGCAAGACAGGGGTATTTCCAGCTGCTCTTTGTCTGCCTGCTCAATCTGGTACTGGTTCTTGTCTGTCTGAGCCGGTTTCGTGAGCACAGGGTATTGAAGACCATCCTTTTAGTTCTGTCAATCTGTACTTATATTATGATCGCTTCATCCGTGTATCGTATGATTCTGTATGTCAGTGCCTATTGTTTGACCTTTACCAGAGTACTGGTGTTATGGAGTCTTGCTGTATTGATTCTACTGTTGACCGGGATAGTCATCAGTATCTTTAAACCGGCATTTCCATTGTTCCGGTACTGTATGGTGGTTGTGACCTGTTCCTATCTGTGCCTGTCCTTCAGTCATCAGGATGCATGGATCACAAAATACAATCTGACGAAGGCACATGCAGACAGTACTTTTCATATGGATTATGAATATCTGCATCGGTTGTCATTAGATAAGATTCCTGCTATGATGCAGTATATGAATGAAGAGGATTTCATGCGCTATGGTTATGATTATGGAGATTACTTACAGAACGAAGTCGGTGAATCAGGCAGCAGCATGACTCTGAGAACATGGAATCTATCAAAATATAAAGCAATGCGGCTTATGATGCAATAGCCGTTTAGAAATTGATATCAAGCAGAACAGGGAACAAAATACGGAGGTCAATATGAGCAAATTATCAACAATGTTTACGAGGTTATTCAGTCAGATCAGGGATACATTTCAAAGAATTCCTGTGACGACCTGCATCATCATGGCAGAGGCAATATTTGTGACGGTATTTTTTAACAATTTTGAAAAGAAACCGGTCGGATGGGTAGCCTTCTTTTTATTTCTCTTTGCAGCGGGAAATCTGTTGGCGGAGTGTATACTCTGTCAGAAAAAGACATGGATGAAATGGATCGGTACGGGGCTGACGGCCTTGACCGCCGGTATACTGGCATCTCTGGAATGTGAGTCCATATGCGGTCTGGTCGAGCTGGACGATATCCTTTCTATCAGTAATGAACGTGTGGCGGCTTTTATCTATGGATATATTATCATCTGTGTCGTCATGTCTGTTTATCTGTGCCAGAAGAGATCAGGACTGACATTTTCGCAGTATCTGTTGCAGACATTTGTAGAGGGTGCAAAGACAACGATCATCTACGGCGTACTTTGTATTGGTGTGCTCGTACTGACAGGGATTATAGATGCCCTCTTCTTGAAGAATCACTACTTTGAACTCGAACTGAGAGCCCTGTTCTTTGTCTCAGTTGCGTACTATGGAACCGGTCTGGTTTACAGTCTGTGGAGTCCGGTCAAGGAAATCACAGGATTTTTCCGGGCCATTGTACGGTATGTGATGTTAAGCATCTGTCTAGCCGCATTTTTGATTATCTATGTCTATATGCTGAAGATTGTGATTATGTGGGAAATTCCATCCAATCAGATCTTTAGCATCCTGACTTCACTATTTTGTACAGCAATGCCGATTTCATTCATGTGTATGACGTATGAGAAGGACACGCTTCTGCAAAAGGCAGCGTATATCCTGCCATACATATTCGCTCCGTTTTTGATTCTTCAGATCTACTCAGTCACTGCGAGAATCCATGAGCACGGTCTGACGCCATCCCGCTACATGGGTATTTTCATGATTGTATTTGAAATCCTCTATATCCTCTGGTATCTGAAGTGGAGAGAGAAGATGAACCTGCTCCTGCCGGTGATAGTGGTTATAACGGCCATCATTACATTCGTACCGGGTATCAATATGTACACTGTTTCCATTATGAGTCAGCGTCATATCCTGACGAAATATCAGTCAGTGGACATCTCACAGCTCAGTACAGAACAGATAGCGAAGCTCAAGGGCGCGTACCTGTATCTGAAAAGTGAAGTCAGCAGAGGCAATATCAAAGAGGAGAGCAATACAGACCTGGTCACAGAGGATTTGAAGGCACAGCTTGAAGAAGCAGATGCATATTCGGACCCTATGCGACATACCATCACGGGATATCGTGAGATTTTCGATTTGGATGTTACACAGTATACCCATATATACAAAATACAGATTCATGCCGACTCAGACAATGGGAAGAAGCAGGACAGTATTGATGCGGGTGCACTGGAAATCAATATAGATTCATATAGAGATCAGACTTCACTGGGTGTATATGATCTGGAGGATATGATTCAGAACTATATCACAGAGGATCTTAAACAGCAGGAGGATACAGCTTATAACGGAACAACCTATCATGATATCAGCGAGCTGATGTCAGCAGATGGGATCCGGATTGCACCGGACAAGGTGCTGATACCGGAGAGCCTGTCTCTTGAGTATGAGCAGACGGACGCAGAAGAGTCATCGATACAGACAGTACAGGTTGATTATATTGATATCTCCGGATATATGCTTAGTACAGAGTAACCACCCACATAAAAGACAATGTAAAAAGGGCATCCGTTCAGCAATAACGGATGCCCTTTTCGGGTAATAAATTTGGAAGGGTTCTGCAGTGAAGCATACTGCAGATTTATCGCAAATAAAGAAATAAAAATCTGTCTAAGGAATTAATGAATCGTAACCTTGAATTCAGGCAGTGCCGCATCTGTCAAGGAACCGAAGCACTTGTGAGATACATTGATATTGCCATTTTCGTTGACAGCCGTCAGTTCAAAGATCTTCTCTGCATTTGTATTATAAATTGCGTATGCAGCAGATTTGCCTTCTGCCAGATGATAAATCACGAATTCTGCATCCTTCAGGTAGTCATATTCAAAGTCTCTTTCGAAGTGACCATAGGCTATGATGCTGTTTGGCTTTGCCAGCACCGGCATTTCCATATAAGAACAGGTGTGATGATACCAGTTACCGCCCTCGTATTCTTTGCCTGTGATGATATCTGTCCAGATGCCGCGTGTTCCGTCTGCTTCCAGAGGCAGATAGTACTCTGCCATAGAGTCTTCATTGAAGATCGGAGCTGCGAGCAGGTTGTCACCGAACATATATTGTCTGTCTAATGGCAGACAGGTCGGATCATAGGCATAATCCACGACCATGGCGCGCATCATCGGCACACCGGTTTCATGAGTCTTTACAGCCTGAGAGAAGATGTACGGCATCAGGCGCCCTTTTAATTTTGTGAAGAAACGGAGCACATCACAGGATTCCTCATCAAAGAGCCACGGTACTCTGTAGGAGCTGCTTCCGTGCAGTCTGGAGTGAGAGGAGAACAATCCGAATGCAGACCATCTCTTATAAATATCAGGTGTTGCTGTTGCCTCGAAGCCGGATATGTCGTGACTGAAGTAACCAAAGCCTGACATGCAGAGGGAAAGTCCTCCACGCAGTGTCTCTGCCATAGAGCTGTACTCTGCTGAGCAGTCACCGCCCCAGTGTACGGGGAACTGCTGTCCGCCGGCTGTTGCGCTGCGGGCGAAGAGACATGCTTTATTCTTGCCATAGTATTCCTCCAGCAGGGAGAAGACACACTTGTTATATAAGAAGGTGTAGTAGTTATGCATCTTGATCGGATCGGAGCCGTCATAATACACAATATCGGTGGTAGGGATGCGCTCAGCAAAGTCTGTCTTGAACGTATCTACACCCATATCACATAACGCACGTAATTTATCTGTATACCACTTGCATGCAGCAGGATTGGTGAAGTCTACGATTGCCATACCGGGCTGCCACAGATCACACTGGAATACATCACCGTTTGTCTTTTTGATAAAATATCCGCCTTCCACACCCTCATCAAACATAGAAGAGCGCTGGGCGATATAGGGATTGATCCACACGCAGGATTTTAATCCTTTTTCTTTCAGGCGGCCAAGCATTGCCTTCGGATCAGGAAACTGTTCCAGATTCCACTGCATGTTACACAGCTCAAACTCCTTCATCCAGAAGCAGTCAAAGTGGAAGACCTGGAGAGGAATGTCTCTGTCTGCCATACCATCAATGAAGGAGGTGATGGTTTCTTCGTCATAGGTTGTTGTAAAGGAAGTGGTCAGCCACAGGCCAAATGTAAATGCGGGCGGCAGAGCAGGCTTTCCTGTTAAGTCTGTATAGAGCTTCAGTGTACCCGGGATATTGTCACTGCCGAATACGAAGTATTCCAGCTCTTCACCGGGAACCGTAAAGGATACCTTGGAGACTGTGTCGGAAGCAACTTCATAGGAAACCTTATCAGGCGTGTTGACAAATACACCATAACCGCGTGAGGATACATAGAAGGGAATACTCTTGTAGCTCTGCGGTGTGCATGTGCCTCCATCAGCATTCCAGATTTCTACGTTCTGTCCGTTCTTGGTAAATGGAGTGAATTTCTCACCAAAGCCGTAGATATATTCACCAGCTGAGAGGCATAGCTGCTCACGGATAAAAGTGGAGCGGCGGTCTGCCGGATATGCAAAGAACGTATCATTTTCCAACGGTTTCAGTCGCTCAGCCGTACGATAGGGAGCTTCCTCGATAATGGAAGTGGAACGCCAGCCGCCGCCAGTCAGAACCTTTCCCTGATAGGTGTAGCTGAATTTCCATGTATCCTTCATAATGCGGACGGCAGTCTGACCGGAGACAAGCTCTACATATTCATCTGTTTCGGTAATGACGGGAAGAAATGTAGCTTCGGTCTGCTTCTGCAATGTAAAATGCGGACCATGGTCAACAGTTCCTTTGTAATGTACAATATTTGTTTTGATGACATCCGGGGTCGTAGAAGAGTAGGTAATCTCCAGATTGGGACCAGCCAGTGTCATACCACGGTGCTCAACCTTTGCAGGAGTTACCAGCAATTGAATCTCGTTTTTTGTAATTTTGATTTCATAGGCATGCACGGCATAATTCGTATCGTATCCGTTTTTCGTGAGCCAGAACCCGTCTGAAAATATCATAATCTGTACCATCCTTTCCATATATAAAAGTAACGTTCTGCTGTTTCATCTGTACAAATCTGATTCAGCTGTATATAATGATAGTATATTTCCAATATTCATGATAATCTATAATTAAATCGCTGATTTTTAACACAATATTGATGATGTGACAGAATTGCAGAGGTTTCGTATCTATCAATAAGACTGAATAAAATGGAGGGTATCATCAATGAATGAGAAATCAATGCAGGAATTGAGAGATGAAGAGCTGGATATGGTAACCGGAGGGGCACTTGCAGGCAGTCAGAAGAAATCGAAAGTGCGTGTGATTGGACTCCCGACAGATGGCAATACAGGAAAGGGCTTTACATTTGCCTGTCAGAACCCTGCGTGCGGCAAGGCATTTATCATCACGGATTTGAATGCGGATGAATATGAATGTCCTTATTGTCACAAGGTTCATGAATCCTGCGGCTGAGGTGAAGGAGATTAGATTCTATGAAATCAAAATCAATGCTGATGGAGCAGGCAAGTCATGGGACACCGTTATTGCCGATCGGAATTCATCGTCTTCACTATTCCGGTGAAGACGATGTTTTCTTTTATTTGCACTGGCATAGTGAAATAGAGTTTTTCATCGTACAAAGGGGAGCCGTTGTTTTTACCATTGAGGATCAGGAGTATATCCTGAATGAGAATGAAGGCATATTTGTGAATGCCAATGAGCTGCATATGGCACGCTCCCATAACGGGATGGAATGTCAATGCTGTGCACTGGTATTTCAGCCGGTGGTGCTGATTGACAATGTGAATTCTCCAGCATATGCAAAATATGTCTATCCTGTACTGGTCGGCAATCGTATTCTGGTTCACAGGCTCGGAACAGAAGAAGTGTGGCAGCAGGAGGTACTGAATGGAATCAAGGCAGTATGTGCAATGCCAGATGATGCTTTGGAGAAAGAAGAACTGTGGGTAAGAAGTGAGCTTCTGAAAATATGGAATCTTTGTTATCACCATCCGAACCGAAAAATATCCCAAGAGGCATGTGAGCGCAGAAATTATAAATTGAAGCGTATGGAACCCGTGATGCAGTATATCAGTCATCATTATCAGGAAGATATTTCGCTGCAGGAACTTGCGTCTATGATTCCTATGAGTGAGGGACAGTTCTGTCGTTCCTTTAAGGAGATTATGCATATGACTCCGATTGCATATGTAGTAAGACTGCGGATTATGCGCAGCTGCACTCTGCTTGAAGAGACGGATCTGAAAATCGGTGAGATTGCACAACAGGTCGGCTTTGGAAATATCAGCTACTTTAATCGTGAGTTTCTAAAGGTAATCGGCTGTCCGCCGGGAGTGTACCGCAGAAAAAATACAGAGACAGAATAAACGCAGAACGGCTGTTTAACGACTGTCATAACATAGGGTGACATTTGTCACGAAGTGTATAATATATATTGACAGACAATATTATACGGCATATAGTAATCGTATCAACAAAAGAAGGGAGCTGACATTATGGTTTTTAATACCGGCGCCGCTTTACTGGATGCAATCGTACTGGCGGTTGTTTCAAAGGAACGGGATGGTACATATGGATATAAAATCACACAGGATGTGAGACAGGTCATAGAAATTTCAGAATCAACACTGTATCCTGTCCTGCGTCGTTTACAAAAGGATGACTGCCTTGAAGTCTATGATATGGAATGCGGAGGCAGAAACAGACGTTATTATAAGGTGACTGAAAAAGGATTAGCACAGCTGCATCTGTACGAGACAGAATGGAATGAATATTCCGCCAAGATTTCAGGCATGTTTACAGGAGGGAATAGAGATGAATAGAGCAGAGTTTATGCAGCAACTGGGCGCATTGCTCGGGGATCTTCCGATCAATGAGAGAACAGAAGCTTTAAAATATTATGCTGATTATTTTGATGATGCCGGATCAGAGAATGAAGAGCAGGTCATCAAGGAACTCGGATCTCCTCAGGAGGTTGCCGGAATCATTAAGGCAGAATTGAATGCAAAGGATAAGGAAAGTGGAGAATTTACGGAGAAGGGTTATAAAAACCCGGCTTATACAACAACAGCAGCTCCGACTCCGGCTGCCAGTCAAAACAGTCAGACAAATGGCAGTGATACAGCAAATAACAATGCACAGAGCAATCAAGGTACATACACTCCAAAACAGAACAGCGCAGGTAAGACAGCATTGATCGTAGTGTTATGTATCCTGCTGATTCCGGTAGGAATCCCATTTGCGATTGCAGTTGTATCAACGGTATTTTCACTGATTGTTGCTATCTTCTCAACAATATTCGGGTTAATCATCGGATGTGCTGCAGTGACGCTGGCACTGTTTATAGCAGCGATTATATTGCTCATCATAGCATTCTTTAATATCACCGGAATGCCACTGGTTAGTCTGGTGCTGATCGGAGCGGCACTGCTGACAGCAGCACTTGCAATTTTGTTTATGCTGCTGACGGTTCTGCTGTGTGGTAAAGCATTGCCTGCTATTTTCAAAGGAATTGTATATGTATGCGGATATCCGTTTCGTAAGAAGGAGGTAGTGGTATGAGCAAATTTATAAAGGGCTGCCTCTATGTGACCGGTATCATGGCAGCTGTCGGACTGGTGCTTTTCCTGCTGGGCACGGTATTTGGGGGCCTTAGACAGGCAGTCAATATCGGACGATACGGTGGCTTTGACTATTCAGTCTTTTCACCGGGCGGATGGAACTGGACGATCAGCACTGATGATTATGACACCTTTGATGATGAGTATGATGATATTGATGATGATGATCTGATCGACTATGAATCCGAAGCATTAGGTACAGTACAGGATGTTACTGCAATAGAGATCAGTCTGAAGGCCGGCGAGATGAATATCAAGGAGTCAGATGATGATACATACAGACTGGAAGCGGATGATGTATATAAGCTGAAGTGCTTTATGGATGAGGATGTATTACACATCAAGGGTATGGGAGTCAAAAGTGACTATTCAGGAATCAAGACACAGAGTATTACGTTATATGTGCCGGCAGGAGCCAGCCTGAACGATGTAGATATAGAACTGGGTGCAGGATCAGGAAGAATCGAACAGTTAAATACAGGAGATCTGTCAGTGGAAGTTGGTGCCGGGGAACTAAAAGGCTTTGGTATGAAAGCAGATACTGCTGATATTCAGGTCGGAGCAGGCACGGTGGAGCTGAAGGACTGTGAATTTGGAGAGGCTGATTATGAGGTAGGCTTCGGATCTGTTTATTATCAGGGCGGACTGTCAGAGGACACAGAGGTCAGCTGCAGTATGGGCAATGTGGAACTGCGACTGGATGGCAGCGAGGAAGATTACGACTACCGAATTGAATGTGCCATGGGAACAGTCAATATAGGCGGCAGACAATATACCGGAATATCCGGAGAAAAACGGCTTGATAACGGAGCAGCAAGCGAAATGCTGATTGACTGTGCAATGGGAAATATAACAGTTCAATTTGATGAATAAATAATCATAATAAAAGGAGGAGCATAATGATGCAGGATGAAATCAAGAGATTATACAAATCAAGAAATGACAGGGTTATCTGTGGTGTCTGTGGAGGCTTTGCAGAGTATCTGAAAATGGATCCGACGATTGTGAGACTGATTATGGTACTGATCGCACTGACAGGCGGCGGAATCATTGCCTACCTGATCGCAGCCATCGTGATGCCGGAACGGCCGATGTAAGCTAAGCAGTCACTTTCACGATCATGTATTCTTAAAAGGGAAGCTGAGGATTTATTTCTCAAGCTTCCCTTTTTTACTTGCGTCGCATTTTCTGTAACGCAATTGTCTTGAATCAATTCATCCAGTCCTTCACATCCGGTATCTTCTCGAGAATTGGCAGAAGTATCAGTGTAATGATGATTCCGACAAAACCCTGTACGATATTAAACGGAATTCCGGTAGCGGATGAGCTCACACCTGCTGCAAAGGTCGTGCCTGTAAAGGAACCGGCTGCCACCATGGCAAGGAATATCTCAAATAGAAAATATCCGATTACCATAAATGACTCAGCCACAGCACCGCCGATGATCAGGCACAGATATTCGCTACCTTTATGGTCTGAGTGAAATAGTTTCCTGAGTCCTCGAAACAGCAGGGCGGCAATCACGGCAGTCACTGCTTTGATGATCAGTGTCGCGGGAGCAAAAGACGCATAACCTGAGAACAGATCAGCCAGCATGGAACCGATTCCGGCAGCAAGTCCGCCATAGACAGGTCCAAGTATCACACCGCATAATAAGACAAGTGCATCTCCGAGATGTATGTATCCAAAGGTCGGAGTCGGTATTTTGATGATCATAGTTGCTACACAGGAAAATGCAGCTAATAACGCAGCCGTTACCATAAATTTTGTGGAATATTTTTGTTTCATATAGGTTTCCTCCTGTTATCTTTATAATGTATCTCAGTATACATGAAATTCATAGCTTTTCAATGGGAAATCAATGAGGTACGAAAAAAGATACAATAACAGCAGTAACCTTATTGCATGCGGATTCAGCAAAACGATTGAATAGATAGGATAACAGCACTAAAACAACAAGGGTTATGGAGAATATAATCGCACTGCAGAGTAAGTAACTGTCACACAAGAATGCCATTTTAAGAAGCAGTCCGGAAGACAAAGAAAATATGAAAGGAAGATTTAACAAATAGACAGCAAACGAAATATTTCCCAAAAAGAGAACCGGCTTCACAGAAAGTGCTTTTTGAAGCATGGGCAGACACAAAACAGCAGCTGTCAGCAGAAAGGCGCCAAGGATATGATAGAACTGATAGGGCGTGATCCCTGCAGGCAGGTGATTCAGGTAATGATACAGATTCACAGGCGCGTCTATGCCGGAAGGATATCCACCGAACAGCAGTCCCAGCAGGGCAGCAAGAACGGCACCTGCTTTTAGAAACATAGATTGTCTGATGCGGTCAATCCAGTCCTGGTGGCGTACGGAGAGATAGGCAAGTGCGGTACCGAATACAAAGGAAAGGTAGAGACTGTCCAGATGCATGAAGATCAGTGCAAAAAATCCATAGAGGATCAGCATTCTGCGATTACGCTTCCCTGCCATGATACTCAGGATACTCGAAAGAAAACCGCCCATAAAAAGTGTGCTCAGCATCCAGAAGGAGTTGGAAAAGGTTTCATCTGCCTTGAACCAGATCCGTGCAAAGGAGCTGGAAAAGAGTTCATAGACAGATAAAGGGTATTCATATCGTCCGGTCATCAGGCCGGAGCCTGTGATTGCGGCAGCGGCATTATTAAAGAACAATCCGAGCCGTGACAGGATCAGAATCAGGATGCAGACACAGAAAACAGGCAGAAACAGTCTGAAATAGCGCTTCAGAAAGCTGTTTGAAATGCTGTCAAGTGCATTGTCTTTGTCTGCGTTCTGCAGGATTTTACAGCTAAGGACATAGGCACTTAAAATAAAAAAGACACATACCATGAAATTACCATTTGTCAGTACAGAAACAGGAGAGGAAGCATACCAGGTATCCAGTCCACCCGGTATATGGGATACAGTATCACCGCCAAGATAAGAGGCGGGAAAAAATGCCATCAGAAAATGATTTACAAAGACAAGGATACAGGCAATGCCACGCAGTCCGTCTATATAGGAAATTCGTTTGTTCATGATAGAATCCTCCAGGGTTTACATCATATATTGCAACCGTGATACAGCTACTGCATCGGAAACAGGTCAGGATATTCTGCTCTGACCTCCGCAGTGAATTTGGCAGCTCCTTTTTCATTTAAATGAGAAGCATCTCCAAAATAGGCATCCTCATAGTGGGCAATCACTGTATCAATCGTTATTTCCGGATATTCCTGTGACAGATGTTTCATGTAGGCAGTGTATTCCTCGCAGTAAACGTTATCCAGCAGATCATAAGAGGTGGTATTCATCGGTGCCTGTTCCAGCACAACATGGATATTGTTTTCAGCACACAGATCCAGCAGCTTGTGCATATACAAATCTACCATGGGTGACAGATTCAGTGCTGTATAATTGGACTCATAATTATGGTCAGAACAGCCATCTGCAGTGCCAAAATAGTACTGTCCGCGATTGGTGGCAATCTCATTGTAAATCTGTTCGTTTGAGCTGAGACGTCCAATAAATCCACTGTTATACATTGCCGGCAGATATTTATTCGGAAGGCGCAGTCTGTAGCTGACTGCATCAAGCAGACAGGAATCTGTCAAAATGGCATCCTCAGATACATGGCGTGCATTGCTCAGGACTTCGACTGTCTCATTGGTGTCAAGATAATTGAAATACATGGTTCTCTGCCAGAAGTTATCCAGAAATGAATAATGATAAGGCGTGAACATAATCAAGGCATGCTCAGGGGCATCGTGATGTTCCAGATAGCGCTGCAGTGTATAGTAGATCTCAATCGGAGTAGCGCCGCCCATGGACAGGTTCATGACGTTATCTCCCAGCTTGGCCGGGATCAGCCCTGCTTTTGCTGTGGAGTCACCGAGGATCAGCGTATCATAGGACGGACCTGACAGCGTCATATCCTTTTGATATTTCCAGGATGGAAACTCATCGTCCATATATCCGAACGGAAACAAGGCAGTGAACAGACACAACACTACCAAGGGAACAACAGCCAGTATACACTTTGAAAAGAAGCGGATCAGTGTCTTTTTCATGAGATTCCTTTCTGCTAAAAATTCATATACAAAAATTCCTGCGTAGACAGATTACAGGATAATAAAATCATGCTGATCAGCAGGTAATAAAATGCCCAGCGAATCACAAAAGGTCTGGCCGCCAGATAAAGAAAGGCCTCTTTCTTTTCCTGTATCAGATCTACGATCAGCAGGATCACAAGTGAGAACAGTAAAAGATAGAAGTTGGCGACTCCGAGTCCGAGTCCGTATAATGTCCCATCAAAGAGAGGACGCAGACTGAGACCGGTGAACATACGGCGAAAGATCTCCAATGCATCATGAACAGAGCCTGATACAAAGAAAACGAGCGAAATATGAAACAGGATAAATGTAAAGGCAATTTGCAGAGCTTTACCGATGCGGTTGCCAAAATCATAATGAAGAAGCTTGCAGCATTGTTTTCTGACAGGCTTCAGCAGGTCACCTGCTATTTGAAAGATTCCGTTTACGGCACCCCATATGATATAGTTCAGACTGGCACCATGCCACATACCACTTGCCAGAAAGACTACCATAGTATTGAAATATTTGCGCCATTTGGATACTCTGCTTCCACCCATCGGGATGTACAGGTAATCCACAAACCAGGTATTCAGGGAGATATGCCATCTGCGCCAGAACTCTTTCACATTCTTAGAAAAGAAGGGCTGTCTGAAATTGGTCATCAGAGTGAAGCCCATGACCTTGGCAGCACCAATGGCAATATTTGAATAGCTGGCAAAATCACAGTATATTTCGAAACCATAAAAGAAGATTCCGATTACAAGTGTTATCCCTGTATGATTCTCAAAATTGCCATAGACCATATCGGTCAATATTGCTAACCTTGCTGCGATAACCACTTTTTGAAAGTAGCCCCAAAGCATGAGTATCAGACCATCTCTGACACGGTTATAGTCAAAGACGTGCTTCTCTTCAAACTGTTTCAGCAGATTCTTGCTTCGCTCAATCGGGCCAGCAAGGATATTTGGAAAGAAAGATACAAACAGAGCATACTTGATGATATTCTTCTCTGTCTTGACTTCGCCACGGTAGCTATCAATGATATAGGACATAGACTGGAAAGTATAAAAGGAAATACCGACAGGCAGAATCAGATTGAGCTTGGTAGGCTCATATTGTACTCCGAACAGCGACAGCAGCCCGCTGCAAGTATCTGTTAGGAAGTTGGCATATTTGAAAAAAATCAGGAAAAACAGGTTTAGAATGACACTGATGGCTACCAAGCATTTCTTTTTTTTCACTGTATCTGCGGCGGCAATCAAACGACCGCCTGTATAGGTAATCAAAGTCGAGGCGATCAAAAATAGTGCGTATTTTGGATCCAGATACATATAATAATAGTAACTAACGCAAAGAAGCCATAAAGTTCTGAAACGATCTGGAATCAGAAAATACAGCAACACTACAATTGGAAAAAATACCAGAAATGGTATGGAATTAAACAGCATATTCTACCTCCATACGGGTTGTTTTGCACTTTCGTCATTGTACTATAATCATAGTGTGATGTCAAACCAAACTGCCTACACCAAACCGCCTTTAAAACCGCCTGCACGGCAACCAAGCCGCCTGTACGACAGCAGTATAAAAGCGGTAAGGTTTGCATTTTCAGAATGATTATACTATACTACATCATGACATTATTTTTCGGGAGCGAAGGAAAACAGAATGACAGATTCCGGACATAAGAATCAAGAAGAAAAGGTAAATTGGAAAAAGGAACTGATGGAGTGGTTGATTGTGATTGAGGTCGCAGTTGTGTTTGCAGTAATCCTCAATACGTTCATAATCGTGAATGCATCCATTCCCACTGCGTCTATGGAAACATCGATTATGACTGGAGATCGTGTATTTGGAAACCGGTTGGCCTATATCAATGCAGAGCCTGAACGTGGGGATATCATCATGTTCAAGTTTCCAGATGATGAAAGACAGCTTTTTATCAAGAGAATCATTGGCATGCCTGGAGAAATGCTCGAAATGAAGGATGGAAAAATCTACATAAACGGTGCGGAAACGCCCTTGGAGGAGCCTTATCTGAATGCAATTCCTGTCGGTGATTACGGTCCGATTGAGATTCCTGAAAATGCATATTTTATGATGGGAGACAACAGAAATAACTCTGCAGATTCCCGTTACTGGAGTCATACATTTGTATACAGGGATAAAATTGTAGGAAAAGCAGTATTGAAATACTACCCCTCGATCAAACGGGTAGATCAGAAGATAGAATATTAATGCCGTGGGCAAGTGCATGATGGCATTCACGGCAGGTGCCCTGTTCGTTCAGATAAGCCTGACCGAAGCTGCTGGAGATATACTCCGCAGTTGTGCCATAAAAATAGGAATCCGCCGACAAATGCAGGATATGAGAAGCATTGTGGATTGCGCTGTGAATATCATGTGATACCATAATGATCGTCAGACCGTCAGTCCGCAGCAGGTTCAGCAAATCATAAAAATCTGCCGTTGCAATCGGATCGAGGGCAGCAACCGGTTCATCAAGAAACAGGACTTTAGAGGATGCCATCATGGCTCTGGCAAGCAGTACACGACGCTGCTGTCCGCCGGAAAGATCCTGAAAACTCTTCACTTTGATTTCATCAATTCCCAGCTTCTTCATGATTTCTTTTGCACTGTTTTTTTCAGTATGAGAATACAGTGGAGAGAGCCCATGCTTATTCAGACAGCCGGACAAAACAACCTCGTAGACTGAGGCAGGAAAGTCACGATTGATATTATTCTGTTGTGAAATATAGCCGATTTCATTACGGCACAGGGAGGGATCAAACAGGATGGAACCAGACTGTATCCGCTTGAGACCGAGGACTGCTTTGAGCAGGGTGGTTTTTCCAGTACCGTTATCACCTACAATACACAAATAATCTCCTTGACTGACTTCAAAGGAGACACCTGATATCACGACCTGATTTTCATATTTCACAGTTACATTTTGACACTTCAGTACAGACATGGACATCCAATCTCACATTCTTAATTGATACAGAATAATATAGCACATAATGTGTTATTTTCCAAATAATTTATAATTCTTTTATTGCTATAAATTTTTGAGATTAGTATACTGATAGATATAGGTGTATTTTATCAATCAGGAGGTGTATCAGATGAAGAATATACAGGATTATTTGGAAGAATCAGGTAAAGACAGGATGGATGAACGAGCTTTCTGTGATGTGGATTCCCTGATTCTGTCGCAGTTTTCATATTTGAAGTTTGATGGTATCATACCGGGTATAGGCGGTGAAAAGGCTGTCACGCTGAAGGAGATTGCAGCACATCCTGATTTTGAGCATCTTTTTTCGGATGAGCGTTATGCAAAGGATAATCGTGCACTGTTCCAGGCGATGATGAAGAGCAGACGATTTGGAAGGATGAAGGTGAACTATCATGTGAATATCATAGACCCTGCGTGGGAGCTGCAGTTTTCGGCAGTGACCTGTCTGCCGGAAAAAGGATCGGTCTATGTTGCCTTCAGAGGAACGGATGAAAATCTGATCGGCTGGAAGGAAGATTTTAATATGGCTTTTATCACACCGGTTCCGTCTCAGGAGAAGGCGGTTCAGTATCTGAACTGTGTTGCTGAGATGTTTGCCGGAGATTTTATTGTCGGAGGACACTCCAAGGGCGGTAATCTGGCGGTTTATGCATCTATGAACTGCAAGGAGCGTATCAGGGACAGAATCCTCAGAGTGTATAGTCATGACGGACCGGGATTCCGGGAAGAAGTATTGCAGAGCGCTGCTTATGAGGAAATCAGAGACAGAATCCACAAGCTGCTGCCACATTCATCGGTGGTAGGAATGCTGCTCCAGCAGCAGGAAGCTTATGAAGTGATTGACTGCAGAAGCGTAGGACTGCTGCAGCATGATCCATATAACTGGCTGATTGAAGGAACTGATTTCAAGAGAAGTGAGGAACTGGGACTCGGTACACGAATCATGGATGATAGCCTGAATGACTGGGTATGTTCTTTGAATCAGGAAGAACTGAAATGTTTTGTGGAAACATTATACAGTGTGGTAGAGGCAACGGGTATCAAGACACTGCTGGATCTAAAAAGTGTTGATAAGCGCAAAAATGCGAATGCCTTGATTACTGCCATTAAAGATATGGATGAAGAGACTAAGAAGATGATGAAGCAGATCATAAAAGTGCTGTTCAGGCAGATGCGGAACACGATTAAAAGAGAGGCACCACTGCCCGTGATCAAGCTGAGCAGCCTGAAGACGGAATGAATCAAATATGGATAACAGGATGAGGGGAACCGTGACATGAGACAACAGACAAAGCAGCAGGGAGCATTTCGATATACTGCCAAGTATGCAGCAATCCAGGGATCATACTGGCCTATTTTTTGCAGCAGCTACAGTTTTGCATCGGTTTTCCTGCTTTCACGTGATTTTAACAACAGACAGATTGGAATTGTATTGGCGTTAGCAAATGTATTTGCAGTGTTTTTGCAGCCGGTCGTTGCTGTCTATGCAGATACGACAAAGAAGATATCCTTAAAAAACCTGACGGCATTGTTAGCCTTGGCAGCAGGCATGCTGACAGGCGTGAGATGCCTGATACCGGGGGTATTGCCCGTGCTGGCGGTTCTGCTTGTGCTGGAGCTGACATTATTATTTTCACTGCAGCCTCTGATCAGCGCACTGGGAATGCGTATGATCAATAAGGGGATCAATATTAATTTTGGCTTCGCCAGAGGCTTTGGATCTTTGGCTTTTGCTGCCTGTTCCTATATTGTGGGCATTCTGGTAGAACGTTTTGGACCAGAAGCATCGCCGGTGGTTTCCGTTTGCTTTTTCATCATTTTGATTTTCTTTGTATACACATTTACAAAAAACAGAGAGCTGCAGAGAGAACCAGCTCTCACGCAGCAGATGGATGAAGAAAAACGAGACAATGCCACGAATATTTCGGGATTTTTCCGGAAATACAAGCGTTTTATTTTACTGCTGCTGGCAGTGGCATGTACATTTGTATCGCATTCCATGATCAACAATTATTTTATCCAGATTACAAACTATGTCGGCGGAGATACGAAAGACATGGGCTTTGCAATCGGCCTGGCAGCGGCAATTGAATTGCCTGCAATGATGCTGTTTACCTGGATTTCTAAAAAAATCAGGTGTTCTTTTATACTGAAATCGTCATTTGTATTTTTTCTGATCAAGGCTGTTCTGACATTACTCGCCCCCAATGTTGTGGTTCTTTGCATTGCCCAGGTATTTCAGTTTTTCGCATATGCAATGTTCATACCGGCGTCCATATATTATGTAAACCAGATAATAGGGCGGGAGGATCTGGTAAAGGGGCAGGCTTTTATGACAGGTGCCATTACCCTTGGCGGAGTAGCAGCAAGTCTGCTGGGAGGATGGCTGCTGGATGCTTATGGCGCAGGAGAACTGCTGGCAGCCAGCAGTGTGGCAACGGTCATCGGTCTGCTGATTGCATGGATATCTATAGAGAAAACAACAATAGAGGCATAAACAGGTGGAAAGTATGGATCATTTTATTTTAGAGGTCAAGGATCTGAAGAAAAGCTTTGACGGAGTACAGGTACTGAAGGGAATCAGCTTTCGTGCTGAGCCAGGAGAATTTATTACGATACTGGGCCCGTCAGGATGCGGAAAAACAACAACGATCAGAATCATTGCCGGATTGACTGAGGCGGATGAGGGTCAGGTGTTTCTCGAGGGAGAGGATGTCACGATGCGTGAGCCGAATGAACGCAGTGTGAATACTGTCTTTCAGAATTATGCATTGTTCCCGCATATGAATGTAGAAACAAATGTAGCCTATGGGCTGAAAATCAAGGGAGTACCAAAGGCAGAAATCAAGAGCCGGGTAGAAGAGGTACTAGAGCTGGTACAGCTGGAGGGGTACGGAAAGAGACGTCCGGATGAACTGTCCGGCGGTCAGAAGCAGCGTGTAGCGATTGCCAGAGCTGTGATCAATAATCCCAGAATCCTGCTGCTGGATGAGCCGCTCGGAGCTCTGGATTTGCAGCTGCGCCGGCAGATGCAGGTAGAGTTGAAGCGACTGCAGCAAAAGCTGGGTATGACGTTTATCTATATCACACATGATCAGGAGGAGGCAGAGTACCTGTCTGACAGGATCGTGATCATGCATGAAGGAAATATCGAACAAATGGGGATACCGGAAGAAATCTATCAGCATCCGGCGACTCCGTTTGTACAGCAGTTTATAGAAAAGGGCAAGAAAATAGAACGATGAAAAAGAAGAAATGGATCTATCTGACACTGGTTCCGATTTATGCGTTTACAATCCTGTTTGTGGTACTGCCACTTGTATATATGGTGATTCTGAGCTTTATGAGCAGAGCACAGGTATGGGGCGTGACGGCGGATTTTACACTGAATAACTATAAGCGTATTCTGGAGCCGCTCTATCTGCATACATTTACAGAATCCCTGAAGCTGGCGCTGTTGTCGACAGTCGTGATTGTGCTGCTGGGATATCCGTTTGGTTATTATATGGCGCAGCTTCCGGCAAAGTGGAAACAGCGTGTGATGCTTTTGTTAATGATTCCGTTCTGGACCAGTTCCCTGATGCGTCTTTACGGATGGATCATTATCTTTCGCAGCAACGGAGTATTAGATACAATATTAATGAAGCTGCATATCATAAAGTCACCGCTGAAGCTTCTCTATTCCTATCCGGCTGTGACAGTCGGAATGGTCTACGCGCTGGTACCGTTCATGATCCTGTCTGTCTATTCCAGCGTGGAAAAGATGGACTGGAATCTTGTAGAGGCGGCAAAAGATCTGGGCGCAACAGGCACCAGAGCGTTTTGGACAGTTACAATGCCTCTTACGATGCCGGGATTGATGTCAGGCGTTATTTTAACATTTATCCCATCTATGGGACTTTTCTTTATAGCCGATATACTCGGGGGCAACAAAATCGTGCTGGTGGGCAGTCTGATTCAGGAACAACTGACAAAGGGGAGAAATCTGCCGTTTGCAGCAGCACTTTCTGTTGTACTGATGCTGCTGACGACTTTACTGCTGAGACTTTATAAACGGTTATTTCAAAACAGCGAACTGGAGGGAATTGTATGAGAAAGAAAAGAAGATTCCCTGCAGTATATCTGGCATTGATGCTGGTTTTGATGTATATACCACTAGTGGTGACGGTTGTCTACTCCTTTAATGAATCCAAGATTTCCACCGTATGGGGCGGCTTCAGCCTGAAATGGTATGCAGAGCTGTTTCATCAGAGAGATCTGATGGAGGCACTGATGAACAGTGTGATACTGGCAGTTCTGAGCGGCACTCTGGCAATTATCATCGGTACGCTTGCTGCCGTGGGTATGACAAAAACAACCTGCCGTTTTAACAAGATTATTTCTTATTTATCTACACTGCCGCTGATGATTCCTGAAATCATACTCGGAATGGTATTTCTGGCTCTGTTTTCGCTGATGGGACTTTCGTTTGGAATGGTGACACTTGTGATTGCACATACAGCCTTTTGCATTCCCTATATTTTTATTATGGTCAGTGCCAGACTGATTGGCATGGATCCGGAGCTGGAAGAAGCCGCGCGTGATTTAGGGGCTTCACAGATAAGAACTTTTTTTGATATAATACTACCGTTGATTATGCCTGCGATTCTTTCAGGAGAGCTGCTGGCATTTGCGATGTCATTTGATGATGTTGTGATCAGCATCTTTGTGACAGGACCCAAGGTGAATCTGCTTCCAGTGAAAATATACACAAAGATGAAGACTGGTGTTACACCAGAAATCAATGCACTGGCAACCTTGATGCTATTCACAACAGCAATCATTGTGTGGTTGACAGAATCTAAACGGAACAATCATAAGTAGCAAGAAATACTAAATGGGAGAGAGAATGATGAAAAAATTAATGCATGTATTACCGGCACTTGTTGTAGCGGTTTTATTGCTTGGCGGATGCGGCAGCAGTAAAGGTGGAGAACTGAATCTGTACACTTGGGACGGAATGTTTCCGCAGGAGGTGCTGACCGGATTTGAGAAAGAAACAGGGATCAAGATCAATTATTCCAATTTTGATTATGATGAGGATATGCTTGCAAAGCTGGAGGAAACCAAGGGCGGTGATTATGATCTTGTCATAGCGGACGATTATATCATCGATCTGGTAATCCAAGAGGGGCTTGCACAAAAACTGGACAAAGGAAAAATACCGAACTTCGGGAATATCAATCCTCTTTATCAGGGCTTCTTTTATGATGAAACGAATGAATATACCGTACCGTACGGCGCAGGAATACCGCTGATTGTATATGATCAGGATGCCGTCGGCTTTGAGATCACCTCTTATGAGGATTTGTGGAATCCGGCACTGGCAAATAACGTAGCCATTATCGGTAACTATAGAGTCATAGACGGGATTGCATTGAAAACAATGGGAGAATCATTTAACACAGAGGATCTGGATGCGATACGCGCAGCAGGAGAGAAGCTGTATCAGCTTGCGCCGAATATCAGACTGATCAGTGACAGTAATACACAGGATTATATCCTGAGTGGTGAAGTCAGTGCAGCGTTTATGTATACGTCTCAGGTGAATACCGCACTGGCCGCCAATCCTGAATTGTCCGTTGCCTATCCCTCAGAGGGTCTGGGCTTTGGCATCATGGCAGGCTTTGTTCCGTCACAGGCTCCGAATGCCGATGCGGCACATGCCTTTTTAGACTATATTCTACGGCCGGAAATTTCTGCACAGTGCTTTGAATATATAGGCTATTACTGTACGACCAAGACAGCAGAGGAGTATATTTCTGAGGATATGAAGGAATCCCTGATTGTACCGGACAGTGTGACATCAGGCGAAATCATACAGAATATCAGTCAGGATGCAGAAGATATGCATGCAGAAATATGGAAGAATTTTCAGAATCAATGTAATTAGTATTGGGAGTGCTTACAGATGAAAAAAAAGCAATGGGTGTTTGGACTGGCTGTTCTGCTTTCCGTCATGACTGCATGCGGTGGAAAACCGGAAACTAAAATTGATACAGGCATGAAGGCATTGGAAAATCTGGATTATGAAACTGCTGAGCAGTGCTTTGAATCAGCGGTGGCGGCCGGAGAGAATGCCGAGCAGGCTTACCGGGGACAGGGAATGGCATATCTGGCTATGGCAAGATATGATGATTCCATTGCAGCATTTGAACGTGCGCTGTCGCAGTCAAATGGGATGGCTGGCGAGATAGAGTATGACATATCCTATTATCTTGCAGTAGCACAGTATAAAAACGGTGATACAGAAGGTGCATACAACACATATTCAGCAATGATTGCGCTGGATGAAGAAAATGCACAGGCCTATTATCTTCGGGGATCTGTTGCCTTGAAGAGCGGCAGACATGATGATGCAGTGAAGGATTATGATTATGCAGTCAGTCTGACACCAAAGGATTATGATCTTTACATCCGGATCTATGAGGATCTGCTGGATGCCGATTTTAAGAGCGAGGGAGAGGTCTATCTGCGTAAAGCGCTGGAGGGCGATACAAAGATGAGCATCTACCAGCAGGGTAAGTTTTATTATTATCTGGGTCAGTACGAGGATGCCCGGAACAGCTTTGAAAA
>CAYRJT010000006.1:0-24090 GCA_964424675.1 uncultured Lachnospiraceae bacterium | reverse complement strand
ATAATGTCGTCAGACATTATATCAGCGCATGCTTTGGTGCGCATAAATTATCATGAGCTATGCTCATGATATAATTGTACGATAATGACTTAAAATGACTTGAGAGGAAGCATTGTTCTATGGAAGATAAAATGCCGATGGAGGAAGCACCCAGAGTTGAATTGGTCTTTGATGATGGACATATCGAAGCCATGGATGAGTTTTTGAGTCCTGAAGAACTATATCAGGATTTGATTCTGCGTGTGCGTAAATATCATCCTTCCGATGATATTTCTCTGATTGAAAAGGCATATCACGTAGCACACGATGCACATAAAGGGCAGGTCAGAAAGTCTGGCGAGCCCTATATCATCCACCCTCTTTGCGTTGCAATCATTCTGGCCGATCTGGAGCTGGATAAGGAAACGATTGTGGCAGGTCTGTTACATGATGTTGTGGAAGATACGATCATGACCGACGAGGAGATACGAAAAGAGTTCGGAGACGATGTAGCGCTGATTGTGGATGGTGTCACAAAGCTGGGACGATTGACATACAATGGTGATAAACTGGAATTCCAGGCAGAGAATCTGCGAAAGATGTTTCTGGCAATGGCCAAGGATATCCGTGTCATCATGGTAAAGCTCGCTGACCGTCTGCATAATATGCGTACCCTCAAGCATATGAAGCCTGAAAAGCAGCTGGAGATTGCACGTGAAACTCTGGATATCTATGCACCGATTGCACAGAGACTTGGTATATCAAAGTTAAAGGTGGAATTGGATGATTTATCATTGAAGTATCTGGAACCCGAAGTGTATTATGACCTGGTGGATAAAATCTCAGTACGTAAAAGTGTACGGGAAAAATATGTACAGAATATAGTGGATGAAGTATCGGTGCATATCAAGGCAGCCGGTATTGTGGCTGAAATCGACGGCAGAGTCAAGCATTTCTTCAGTATTTACAAAAAGATGATCAATCAGGATAAAACGCTGGAGCAGATCTATGATCTGTTTGCAGTGCGCATCATAGTAGATTCCGTAAAGGACTGCTATGCGGCACTGGGTGTGATTCATGAAATCTATAAACCGATACCCGGCAGATTCAAGGACTATATTGCCATGCCGAAGCCGAATATGTACCAGTCTCTGCATACGACTCTGATCGGACCAACGGGACAGCCGTTCGAGATACAGATCCGTACCTATGAGATGCATAGAACAGCAGAGTATGGTATTGCTGCACACTGGAAATACAAAGAGGCCTCTGACGGTAAGCACGTATCCGAGCAGGAGGCAGAAAAGCTGAGCTGGCTGCGCCAGATCCTGGAGTGGCAGCGCGATATGTCAGATAATAAAGAGTTCATGAACATTCTGAAGAGTGATCTGGATCTGTTTTCTGACAGCGTCTATTGCTTTACACCAACCGGTGATGTTAAGAATCTCCCTGTTGGTTCCAATACAATTGATTTTGCATACAGCATTCACAGTGCTGTCGGCAACCGGATGATTGGAGCCCGTGTCAACGGCAAGCTGGTGACCATTGATTATATCATTCAGAATGGCGACCGTATTGAGGTACTGACTTCGCAGAACTCCAAGGGACCGAGCCGCGACTGGTTGAACATCGTGAAGAGTACACAGGCGAAGAGCAAGATCAGCCAGTGGTTCAAGAACGAATTCAAAGAGGAGAACATCGTAAAGGGTAAGGAAATGCTGTTGTCATACTGCAAGACGCGCTCTCACGATGTACAGACATTGATAAAGCCTGAATATATGAAGCCAATCATGGAGAAGTATGGCTTTAAGGACTGGGAGTCCGTATGTGCGGCAGTCGGACACGGTGGACTCAAAGAGGGCCAGATCATCAATAAGATGCAGGAACTCTATGATAAGGATCATGCAAAGCTGATTACGAATGAGGAAGTATTGCAGAATCTTGCAGAAGCAAATAAAGACAAACTGCCAAACGTGAAAGCGAAAGGCGGCATCGTCGTAGAAGGAATTCACGATGTGGCGGTTCGTTTTTCCAAGTGCTGTTCCCCGATTCCAGGTGACGAGATCGTGGGGTTTGTAACCAGAGGGCGAGGAGTCTCTATTCACAGGACAGACTGCGTGAATATCCTGAATCTTTCTGACATTGACAGAGATCGTCTAATTGAAGCTGAGTGGCAGAAGACAGCAGCAAAGACAGATGAACGATATATGGCGGATATTAATCTGTACAGTAACAACAGGAACGGTCTGCTGGCTGATATTACCAGGGTTTTGACGGAAAGGAATGTCAACATTACCTCTATGAATGTCAGAACAAGTAAACAGGGAACTGCTACGATATCTTTGTCATTTGAAATCAGCAATAAGGAAGAACTGATCAGTATTATTGACCGTTTGAGATCCATAGAGGGTGTCATCGACATTGAAAGGACAATGGGATAGAAATGAGTGAGCTGAAGGTGGGAAGACTGGTACTTGGAATGGTGAGTACTAACTGTTATTTTATATACCGTGCAGAAGATAAAAAGGCAATTGTAATAGATCCGGCTGATTCAGGTGAGTATCTGTATCAGAAATTAAAGGACAACGGAATCTGCGTTGCAGCTATTTTTCTGACACATGGACATTTTGATCATATTCTGGGCTGTAATGAGCTGCGTAAACTGTCAGGGGCCAAGGTATATGCATGTGATGCAGAAAAGGACGTATGTGAAGATACCCATAATAACTGCACGGATCAGATCGGTCGTCTGTACACGGTCATTGCCGATGAGTATGTCAAAGATGGTGAAGAGCTTGATGTAGCAGGGATGAAATGTCGGCTGCTTCACACGCCCGGACATACAAAGGGCAGCTGCTGTTATTATTTTGAAGAGGATGGTGTCCTGATCAGTGGAGATACTTTATTTGCCGGTTCTGTGGGCAGGGCAGATCTGCCCACAGGCAGTGAGGGGACGTTGATCCGGTCGATTCAGAACAAGCTGTCGGGATTGCCGGGAACAGTCAAGGTATATCCGGGACACGGAGATGCAACTACGATAGAAAATGAAAGCAAATATAATCCCTACTGGGGATAATATGAATTACGGGTGTTATTAAGTGGAAGTACGAATCTCAGAAGCAAATTATGAATATGATATTCATTCTCTGGTGAAGGCATTTTATCCGGAGGATGAGGTACATGTCAAAAACGAGGAAACCGGAGAGAATTATTCCGGTTTCAAAGTTTTTTACGGAAATGAAAAGATACCATCTGCCATTCAGTATTTTTGTGATGGACAGGAAATGACTCATATCGGATTTATGATGGATCCAAATGACCGGAGTCATGCAAAGAACATATTAAAACGGAATTTATATCAGGTGTTATCAAATGTGACAGGAAAGAATCTTCCATGGGGTACACTGACTGGGATCCGTCCGACAAAGATCGTTATGACGATGCTGGAACAGGGAGCATCTGTAGAGGACGCAGCAGCATATATGAAGAAGACCTATCTGACATCAGATGAGAAGATCAGACTGTGTTGTGAAATAGCCGGACGGGAGAGGAGCATCTTGTCAGAACTTCATGGGAAAGAGGGCTTCAGTCTGTATGTTGGAATTCCGTTTTGCCCCACAACATGCCTTTACTGCTCCTTTACATCTTATCCGATTGCGGGCTGGGCAGGACGTGTAGAAGATTATCTGGCAGCATTGGAACAGGAAATAGAATATACTGCCAAGGTCTATCGTGGCAGAACACTGGATACCGTTTATATTGGCGGAGGGACACCAACGACATTGTCAGCTGAGCAACTGGACAGGCTGCTTAGCAAACTGAAGACAGTATTTGACTTCGCAAAAGGACCTGTACGTGAGTTTACGGTGGAAGCCGGTAGACCGGACAGCATCACAGAAGAAAAATTACACGTGTTATATGAACATGGTGTTTCACGTATATCGATCAATCCGCAGACAATGAATGAGGAAACCTTGAAACTGATTGGAAGACGGCACACTATAGCGGATGTTATTAATGCTTTTCATCTTGCTCGGAACATAGGATTTGATAATATCAATATGGATTTTATTCTGGGACTGCCGGGCGAGGTACGGATGGCTGGCGATTACGGCAAACTGGAGCATACGATGCAGGAGATGAAAAAGCTGGCTCCGGACAGCATCACGATTCATTCTATGGCAATCAAGCGTGCAGCCGGGATGCACCAGTGGCTGGAGGAACATCCAAAGATCAAGAGTATCAATACGCCTGATATGATGGAGATAGCTGCAAAGGCCGCCGGAGAAGCAGGCATGCAGCCGTATTATCTGTACCGTCAGAAAAATATGGCCGGTAATTTTGAAAATACAGGATATGCAAAACCCGGGAAGTTTGGGATCTATAATATTCTGATCATGGAGGAGCAGCAGTCCATTGCTGCAGTCGGAGCCGGAACCATATCAAAGGCAGTGATACCAGGCAGACAGATTACACGCTGTGATAATGTTAAGGATGTAAAGCTTTATATTGAAAAAATAGATGAAATCATAAACAAAAAAAGCGTATTTTATGATACAATTAGGAAAGAGTTCATGCAATAAAGGATAAAGGAGAAAGAGGAAATGGCATTAAGTAAGAAACCGGTTACGGGTATGAAGGATATCATGCCTCAGGAAATGCAGATCAGAGATTATGTGATGGGACTGATCAAGGAAACCTACAGAGGATTTGGATTTACTTCCATAGAAACTCCCTGCGTAGAGCATATTGAGAATCTGTGCAGTAAACAGGGTGGAGAAAATGAGAAGCTGATCTTTAAAATATTAAAGCGTGGTGAGAAGTTAAATCTGGAGACCGCAGAGAAGGAGGACGATCTTGTGGACAGCGGACTTCGGTATGACCTGACCGTTCCACTTTCACGGTATTACTCCAATCATGCAAATGAATTACCGTCGCCCTTTAAAGCACTGCAGATGGGCAGCGTGTGGAGAGCGGACAGACCACAGAAGGGACGTTTTCGTCAGTTCACACAGTGTGATATTGATATTTTGGGAGATGCAAGTGCATTAGCAGAGATAGAGCTGATTCTGGCAACAACGACACTGTTAGGAAAACTGGATTTCAAGAATTTTAAGGTGCGTATCAATGACAGAAGAATCCTGAAAGCCATGGCATCCTACAGCGGCTTCCCGCAGGATCAGTACGATCTGATTTTTATTATCTTAGATAAGATGGACAAAATCGGTATTGATGGCGTGGCTTCAGAGCTGCAGGAAAATGGCTTTACAGAAGCAGCAGTACAGAAGTATATGGAACTATTCCGGATTTTAGAGGAAGATGCAGATGAACAGGCCGTGATGCAGTTAAAGGAAAAGCTGGGTGATTTCCTGCCGGATGAGGCGGCTGAGAATCTGACTATGATTATTAAGAGTGTGAAGGAAACGATGTCAGGACAGTTTTCAATCGTGTTTGATCCGACATTGGTCAGAGGGATGTCCTATTATACAGGTACGATATTTGAAATTGAGATGGCGGAGTTCGGGAGCAGCGTAGCCGGAGGCGGCCGATATGATGAGATGATAGGCAAGTTCACAGGCAATCAGACACCGGCATGCGGATTTTCCATTGGTTTTGAGCGTATCATCACGATTCTGATGGATCAGAATTATCAGGTTCCGCAGGCAGCCAATAAGAAGGCTTTCCTGATTGAAAAGGGTGCAGGAGCAGAACGTGTATGTGAGGTTATGAAGGAGGCAATGGCAGAGCGGGCACAGGGTGTTCAGGTGCTGGTATCCCAGATGAATAAAAATAAGAAATTCCAGAAGGAACAGCTGATGAACGAGGGCTATACAGCCGAAAATATTCAGGATTTTTATAATACAGAGTTAAAGCAGTAACGTAATCGTTAAAGATATGATAAATATTCATTATTTTAGTGACAAAAGTAACTTTTAAAAGAGTACTGCATCATATTATACTAAAAATGGTACGACTCATCTTTTGTAACGTGCCATGGAACAATGAGGAGAAATGGAATTATGGCTGAATCAATGAAGGGACTCAAAAGAACCCACCGGTGTACAGAGGTATCCGCAGCAAATATTGGCGAGACTGTCACTGTGATGGGATGGGTACAAAAATCAAGAAACAAGGGCGGCATTATCTTTACAGATCTGCGTGACCGTTCAGGACTCCTGCAGATCATCTTTGAGGGCAGTGACATCGGAGAAGATGGGTTTGCAAAAGCAGAGAAAATCCGCAGCGAGTTTGTCATTGCTGTTGTAGGTAAGGTAGAGAAACGTGGTGGCGCACAGAATGACAATTTGATTACAGGTGATATTGAAATCAGGGCGGTACAGCTGAGAATATTATCAGAAGCAGAGACACCGCCATTCCCGATAGAAACAGACAGTAAGACAAAAGAAGAACTGAGATTGAAATACAGATATCTGGATCTGCGCAGACCTGATCTGCAGAGAAATCTGAGAATCAGAAGTGAGATCACGATGAAGATGCGTGAATACTACGCGGCAAACGGATTTCTGGAGATAGAGACTCCGATTCTGGGCAAGAGCACACCAGAGGGAGCCAGAGACTATCTGGTACCAAGCCGGGTACATCCGGGGACATTTTATGCACTTCCGCAGTCACCGCAGCTGTTTAAACAGCTGCTGATGTGTTCAGGCTTTGACCGTTATATGCAGCTGGCAAAGTGTTTTCGTGACGAGGATCTTCGCGCAGACAGACAGCCTGAATTTACACAGATGGATCTGGAAATGTCATTTGTAGATGTAGATGATGTCATTTCTGTGAATGAAGGGGCAATTCAGAAGATATTTAAAGAGATACTGGATGTAGATGTCAAGCTTCCGATTGACCGTATGACATGGCAGGAGGCAATGGATCGTTTTGGCTCGGACAAGCCTGATCTTCGTTTTGACATGGAATTAAAGGATGTATCAGAGCTTGTAAAGAACTGCGGGTTTGGTGTGTTTACAGGGGCACTTGAGAACGGCGGTTCTGTCAGAGGAATCAACGTCAAGGGTCAGGCAGAAATGCCAAGAAAGAAAATTGATGCTCTTGTTGAGTTTGCAAAGGGATACGGAGCAAAGGGACTGGCTTATCTGTCAGTACAGCCGGATGGTACCTATAAATCTTCCTTTGCCAAATTCATGACAGAGGATGAATTAAAGGCACTTGTTGCGGCTATGGACGGAGAAAAGGGTGATCTACTGTTTTTTGCTGCTGATCAGAACAAGATTGTTTGGGATGTTCTTGGAGCACTTAGAATCGAAGTGGCAAAACAGCTTGATTTGATTGATCCGGCCGAGTTCAGATTCTTATGGGTTACGGAATTCCCACTTTTTGAGTGGAGTGATGAAGAAAACCGTTACAAGGCGATGCATCATCCGTTCACGATGCCGATGGAAGAGGACCTGGAGCTGATTGATACGGATATGGGCAGGGCACGTGCAAAGGCTTATGATATTGTATTAAACGGAACAGAGCTTGGCGGCGGCAGTGTGCGTATTCATCAGAATGACGTGCAGGAGAAGATGCTGGAGAAGCTTGGATTTACAAAAGAACAGGCATATGAACAGTTTGGATTCCTGCTTGATGCATTTAAATACGGGGTACCGCCTCACGCAGGTATGGCATTCGGACTGGATCGTCTGGTGATGCTGATGGTGAAGGCAGACAGCATTCGTGAAGTCATGGCTTTCCCGAAGGTGAAGGATGCCTCCTGTCTGATGACAGAAGCACCAGGGACAGTAGATGACAAGCAGCTAGAAGAGCTGGAGATCAAGCTGGATCTGAAAGAGGAATAATCGTTAACGTCTAGGAAACAGAGGGCACGAGTATGCAGGAGAAACGCAGAAAATCAATTGCAAAGTTCATATTATGGGTATATATCATGATAATGTCTTATATACTCGTGGTGCAGAAACAGGTTCATATTTCCATCATACTGCTGATCTTTATGCTGCTGTCTGTTGCTGTACTGATTTTTCTGACATACCATCCAAAGGTGTCTACGAAAACACAAGGCATGGTGTTATCCATCTTTCTGACTGTTTTCATGACAATTTACAGCTATATGGCCGATACAGGGTATTTTTTGCAGATTGGTATGCTGATGGTTGCCTGTCTGGTATCCTTGTACCAGTCGATTGCAGTGAGTCGTTTTCTGCTGATTTACTCAACAGTAGTCTATGTGATTTATCTGACGGCAATTTCCTTCCAGATTGATGAAGAGTTTATGCTGCAGATCATTGCATTATTTATGGGACAGATTATTCTGCTGATGCTGATCAGGTGGAACAAGACGACAGAACGACTGACAAGGCAGAAGGAGCAGAGTAATGACGACCTGCTTCGAGTTGTTGAAATCAAGAAAAGAGATGCAGAAGCGGCTTCCAAGGCCAAGGCAGACTTTCTTGCGAATATGAGTCATGAGATCAGGACTCCTATGAATGCCATCTGTGGTATGTCTGAACTGCTGATGCAGACTTCACTTTCTCCTCTCGGGGCGGAATATGTCAATACAATCAAAAGTGCATCAGATAATCTACTGAATATTATCAATGATATTCTTGATTTTTCAAAGATAGAAGCCGGCAAGATGGAGTTAGTCGAGCAGGAGTACAATATCGTATCCCAGATGAATGATATCCAGAATGTTGTAACGACCAGAATTGGCGAGAAAAATATTGCATTTATCGTAGATGTCAATCCAGATATGCCGGTACTGCTTTATGGTGATGATGTGCGTGTGCAGCAGATTCTGCTGAACCTGCTGACAAATGCCGTAAAGTTTACACAACACGGAAGAATTCTGCTGTCTTTTGATTATAAGGCAATCAGTGATGACCAGATTATCCTGCAGATGAAGGTATCAGATACCGGAATGGGCATTAAGGAAGAGGATAAATCGAAGCTGTTCACTGCATTTACACAGCTGGATATGGAGCGTAATAAAAATATTGAAGGTACCGGACTCGGACTGGCAATTACATCCCAGCTGATCAAGAAGATGAACGGGTCAATTACTTTAGACAGCGAGTATGGTGTCGGTACGACCTTTATAGTAGAAATCGAACAGGGTGTGAGAGACTTTGCTCCCTGCTCACAGGCTCTTACTGACCGCGAGAGTAAACAGGTCTATATCTATGAAGAAAATCCCTATTATCAGGAGGGATTATTAAAGATGTTCCATGATTTGCAGATTAAAGCAAATGCATATGAGAGTATGAACGCATTGAAGGATACCTTGAACAATGCAAGTGATGAATATGTATTTTTTGACTATCTGAAGGCAATTGATCAGGTCGCAGATCTTGCTGCAGAGCTGACGAATGTATCATGGATCGCAATGGCTGGAATCAACGATAAAATACAAGAGTTGTCAGATATCAAGATTCAGTATATTCATAAACCGATTTCACTTTATTCGGCAATCCCTCTTTTATTAGGAGAAGACATCAGTGCAACCAGGGCCAGACGCAGCGTGATTTCCAGATTCTATGCACCGGATGCACGTGTACTTGTGATTGATGATAATATGGCAAATCTGAAAGTAGCAGAGGGACTGCTGGGGCAGTATCATACACAGGTTGTTACAGCGACAGGCGGAGAGGAAACCCTGAACATACTCGAGCATGATAAACAGTATGATATTCTGTTTGTGGATCATATGATGCCGGGAATGGATGGAGTCGAGCTCGTTCATCGAATCAGAGAGACAGATGACGACTTTATGAAGACTGTACCAATCGTGGCTTTGACAGCCAATGCAATCAAGGGTGTCCAGGATATGTTCCTGAGCAATGGTTTTGATGATTTCCTGTCCAAGCCAATTGAGATCAAACGTCTGGGTCAGGTGATGCGTAAGTGGATTCCTGCTGAAAAACAGTTAAAGAAGGAAGAAAACGATTTACAGGGCTTACCGGAAAAGGAGAGCGTGACAGATGCATCTAATGTTGAGCAGTTCAGTCAGGTATTTGCAAGAGTTGAAAATCTGAATATCCAGGAAGCCCTGGAACGATGCAGTGATGATGCCTCTATTTTGCATGAGGTGATTAAAATCTATGTGGCATCCTCAAATGATACGCTCGAGAGAATCAGCCATGCACTTGAAGGGGATAACTATAAAAACTATGCGACAGAAGTCCATGGAATCAAGAGCTCCTCTAAGAGCATAGGAGCCAATATGCTGGCGGAAGAGGCCTATCGGCTGGAAATGGCAGGAAAAGAAGATCAGATACAATATATCGAGGAACACAATGAGGGCTTTTTAGTTGCCTACCGGCTGCTGATCAAGCAGTTAAAAGCGGCTCTTGAGCT
Source organism: uncultured Lachnospiraceae bacterium (assembly GCA_964424675.1). Classification (GTDB taxonomy): domain Bacteria; phylum Bacillota; class Clostridia; order Lachnospirales; family Lachnospiraceae; genus JAAYYM01. The sequence continues at coordinate 13,785 of CAYRJT010000006.1, read as the reverse complement.
GTTAGAGCCAAAGAAGGAAGCAGTGGTAAAGCAGGCAATCACAAAAGAGCTGTTGGATGCAAAGCTACTGGACATTCGTGCAGCAATCGGAGAATGGGAGCCCAAGGCAGCAACCGAGGTGATTGAGGAACTGCAGGGATATGAACTGGATCCTGAACTGGAAGAAGCATTGACTGAAATACTGGAACATCTTGAGATGTATGATTTTGATCTCGCACTTGAAAAACTGGATGGAGTGAGCAGACAATGATAATACATATTTTTATTATTAATCCGACGGCAGGCGGTAAGGATCGCTCTGAGAACATCAGAAAATTCCTCGAGCGCAAGGAAAAATTTCAGTATCTTGTTTTTGATACAGAGGCACAGGGACATGAGCAGGAACTTATCCAGAAGATGCTGAAGCTGTTTGAGGGAGATGCAGTCCGTTTCTATATCTGTGGTGGATCCGGGACATTTTATAACTGCATTTCAGCGATGAACGAGCCTGAAAAAGTAGAAATCGCACAGTATCCGTGCGGAGTCACCAATGATTTTCTCAAGGTGTTCGGCAGGAGCCGTAAGCTGTTTTATAATATGGACAATCTGATCCGCGGTGAAGTCAGACAGATGGATTATATCAAATGTACAGATTCAAATGCGATGATTTTTGTTTCAGCGGGCATTACAGCCAAGGTGGAGCAGATCGCACACCAGCAGAGACTGCTGATGTCGGCAAATTCCGGATTTGCATATTCACTTGCATTTCTCATTACTTTTTTATGGAATCCGGTTGTGGACTATTTTGTGGAAATAGACGGAGTAGATTACAGTGGAGAGTACGAAATGATCTATATCGGAAATGGGATTACCATAGGCGGCATGTATACACCATTTCCTGATGCGGATCCGACAGACGGAAAACTGGAGATTCTCATGCTGAAGAAAATACCCAACATCAGACTGATCAAATTTATGCAGAATTTTCAACGGGGTACACTGGAAAAGACAGAGGACAGACTGATCATCATGAAGGGTCAGAGAATCAATATCAGACGTAAAGACGAAAAGGATATGCTGTTTAACTGCGATGGAGAAATGATGACGAAGAACCGTATGCAGTGTGAAATAGTGCCGGGCGGCATGAATTATGTTGTACCTCGTGGTGCATCACTGTTTCAGAAGTAAGTACAGATGATAAAGGAGTCTGGTTATGGAGCCTAAGAAAGTAATATTGATCGTGGATGATACAGTCATCAATCTGAAGTACGCCAGTGAGGTGTTAGAGGATAAATACAAAGTCATACCTGCAAAATCAGGAACGAAAGCTCTGGAACTTCTGGAGAAGATCATCCCTGATCTGATTTTGCTGGATGTTGAAATGCCTGAGCTGGATGGCTATGAAACAATTCAGAAGATTAAGGCAAATCCCAAAACTGCCGGAGTGCCGGTCATCTTTCTGACAGCACACTCAGACAAGGAAAACGAACTGGCGGGATTCAGGCTGGGCGCAGTGGATTTTATTACAAAACCATTTGTACCCGAGATTACACTTGCAAGAATTGCAACACAGATAGAGCTGTTAGAGTACAGAAATAATCTGGAAAAGATGGTTTATAAGAAAACGAAGGAAGTAGAAGCAATCAGTATCCAGGCAATCATGGCGATCGCAAATACTGTGGATGCCAAGGATGTCTATACAAGACAGCACTCCATGCGTGTGGCAAAGTATTCAAGAGAAATCGCAAAGAGACTTAGCTGGAAGGATGAAGAGGTTGCCAATCTGTATAATATGGCACTGCTGCATGACATTGGAAAAATCGGAATACCGGATGCAATCCTGAATAAACCGGGAAGGCTGACAGATGAAGAGTTTGCAGTGATGAAGACACATACGACAATCGGCGGTGAGATCCTGAAGGATATTACCGTGATCGAGAATGTGGCTGGCGGTGCACTATATCATCATGAACGTTATGACGGACATGGATATATGCAGGGACTCAAGGGTGAGGAAATACCGATCTTTGCGCGGATCATCGGGATTGCAGATGCTTATGATGCAATGACCTCAGACAGGTCTTATCGGAAGCACCTTCCAATGGAGGTGGTGATGGAAGAGCTGAATAAAGGCCGTAATACACAGTTTGACAGCTCTCTGGTAGATGTCATGATGACAATCATTGATGATGGGATTGAATTTCCGGATGAAGAGAATGCAACCCTGACAGCGGAATTGAGACCATAAAAATAGGGATTGACAAATCAGGTATTAACTGGTATATTTATGAAAATGTTTAAGGGAGTAGTTAGCGTATGACCGTCAGGTCTGCGTTGTAAGTCAACATCATGATCGAAAGATCTGGCTTGCAGTAAATAACGAGACTTATACATAGCAGGAGCTATGTGTAAAGTCTCTTTTTTGTTACTATTCAGAGGAGGAAGATGTGATGAAACAGGTATTGAAGGGAAAAAAGTTAGGAACCATGATCGCAGTGATCATGCTGCTGGCAGCCAGCACCGTTATCTATGCTGGCTTTCTGGGTAAACCCCAGTCTCATACGACGACAGCAGCATACTACGGGAGCGCTTCAGAAACAGTCAGCGCGACAGGTACGGTCAGAGGTGCAGATGAAAAGACCTATTATGCAGCAGTCACCGCTCCGATTGCACTGATGGATCTTGAAGTCGGAGACAGTGTTGCAGAAGGTACGCAGGTAGTTACCTATGATCTGAGTGATCTGTCACGGGCATATGATCAGGCGGTTCTCACTGCAGAGGCAGGAGAGAGTGGGACAAATGCACAGATCACACAAAGTAACGAACATGCATCGAAATATGCCAAAGCGGCGGCGGACGAACAAATTTACCAGTATTTATATGCTTTGAGCCGTATGGATGCCGATAAACTGTCTCAGGACCAGTATTCTGAGGCATATCAGATCAAGTGTGCCTATGACAGTCTGACGAAAAACATTGCGGTGAAAAGCAAGCAGGTGGCAGAGAAGACCAGTGAGCTTGCCCGTATGGAGGACAAAACATCCGAAGCCTATCAGAAGCTTGCGAGAGAAATCGCAGACATGAATGTTGACATTGCCAATATGCAGAAGGATCAGGCCAGTCTTCCAAACCCGGATATGACACCGGATGAGAATGCACACTATACATATGATGCAAATCTGATGGAGGACATTACCCGTAACTGGACACAGGCAACGACAGATGCCAACACCTCTGAGAATCAGATCATGAATGAGTATCAGAAGGAACAGCTGAAGAAGAACAATGATCTGGCCAGACTGAATGTACAGGCAGTAGAGGAGGATATCGCCAAGGCAGAAGAGGGAGTCCGGACAGAGTTTGATGGAATCATAACAAATGTACTGGCTGAGGAAGGTGCTGTAGTGACGAAGGGGATGCCGCTGTTTTCGATTGAGGATGCAGAGAATATGCGGGTCGATGTGGAACTGTCAAAGTATGATGTTGGCAAGGTCGCTGCAGGACAGCCGGCAGATATAGAGATAGCCGGCAGGAGCTATACAGGTACGGTCAGCAAATTAAAACGTCTGGCTGTCTCGGATGCCTCGGATAAGGCAAAGGTTACGGTCGAGGTCATGATCAATGAGCCGGATGAGAGTCTGCTGCTGGGCATTGAGGCAGATGTGGATATCCATGCAAATGAAAAAGAAAATGTATTGCTGATTCCTCTGGAGGCTTACTATACAGATGACGATGGTGATTATTGTTATGTGATCGAGAACGGCGTGATTGGAAAGAAATATTTCACTGTCGGGATGGAAACGGATTCAGCAGTCGAGATACAAGATGGGTTGAAAGAAGGAGAAATCGTCATTACCGATGCGATTACAGATGATCAAGTCGGGAAAAAGGCGGTGAGTGCCAAATGAAGCCATTGATAGAGTTTCGCAATGTATCAAAGGAGTATGCAAGGGGAGACAGGACGTTTTATGCTCTGAAGGATGCAAATCTGACAATCTACGAGGGCGAGATGGTCGTCATACTGGGACCGTCGGGAGCGGGAAAGAGTACGTTACTGAATCTGCTGGGCGGTATGGACTTTGCATCATCGGGTGAAATCCTGTTTGATGACAAGAACCTGACGACCTTTCATGATAATCAGCTGACAGAATACAGAGCACGAAATGTGGGGGTCGTATTTCAGTTTTATAATCTGATTCCGACACTGACAGCCTATGAAAATGTTGCTTTGATGAGAGATATAGAGAAGGATACACTGGATCCGAAGGAAGCACTGGAATCAGTCGGTCTCGGGGATCATCTGCACCAGTTTCCTTCACAGCTGTCAGGCGGTGAGCAGCAGAGGACATCTATTGCAAGAGCGTTAGCGAAAAATCCAAAGCTGCTGCTGTGTGATGAGCCGACGGGAGCGCTGGATACAGAGACCGGACGTGAGGTGCTGGATCTATTACAGAAGATGAGTAAAGAAAAGAAACGAACTGTTGTGATGGTTACACATAACAGTGTATTTGCTGATATAGCAGACCGTGTAATCAAGGTGAGAAACGGCGGTATTCAAGAAGTGATTGTCAATGAGAACCCAATCAGCGCAAATGAGGTAAGCTGGTAATGTTAAGAAGAAAACTATGGCGGGATTTAATCGTAAATAAAACACAATTCATATCCATTTTCCTGATGGCTTTTCTCGGAATGTGGATCTATGTCGGCATGGACTCAGAGAGCACAGGCGGCGCTGAGACAATCAGGTCTTACTATGAGGAGACCAGTCTGGCAGATTACTGGCTGATGGGCACTTCATTTTCAGAGGATGAGGAGCAGAAGCTGGAAGCGCTTCCGGGAGTCGCGGCAGCCGAGAGAAGGCTGGTGGTGACCGGTGAAGCAGATCTGTCAGGAGTGGCAGAAACAGCAGAAAGTGAAGCGGAAGCGGATGAGAGCCAGTATGCCATGCAGATCATGTTCGTAGAGAAGCAGGAAATTTCCCAAATGGTACTTCGCTCGGGCGAGTCATATAAAGAGGACAAGAAGGGAATCTGGATCGAGGAATTGTTTGCACAGGCACACGACTTGAAACCCGGAGATGTACTGTCTCTGAAAATCGGCAGTGTGAAATTTGACGGGAAGATCATGGGACTGATCAGACATCCTGAGTATGTATATTATCTGTCTGAAGAAGAAACAATCATGCCGAATTACGCGAATTACGGGTATGTCATTCTCTCCGATGAGGAGTATCCCGGAACAGATGGAATCGTGTATAACCAGATGCTGGTTAAGAGCGATGATACCGTTGATACAGATGATGAAGCACAGAAATCAATGCTGAAGAACAGGATCGAGCGTGCAGTCGACAGGGATGGTGTTGTCATCACCGATCGCAGTCAGAATGGAAGCTATGCAATGTTTGATTCTGAAATCAAGCAGCATAAAACCATGGGCGCTATGTTTTCGGTTGTTTTTTTGCTGATTGCCGTGCTGGGGATTGTTACGACCATGACCAGAATGACAGCAAATCAGAGAACGCAGATCGGAACACTCAAGGCACTCGGCTTTTCCAAAAGAGTCATTACAAGACATTACATATCTTATGGCTTCTGGATCTCGCTGGCAGGCAGTGTGATCGGTGCAGTCACCGGCTTCTATTCCATACCGCCAATTGTATTTCTGGCGTTTGAGGGCTCCTATATAGTACCGGTACTGCATGCTTCCTTTTCGCCGGCTGCAATCGGGGCAATTGCATTAGCGGTTCTTGTTTCCACCTGCGTATCCTATATGGCATGCAGGAAAGAACTGGCGGATCCGCCGGCAGTGACCTTAAAGCCTGCGGCACCTAAAAAGGTCAGCCACTCCGCTTTGGAAAAAAGCAGATTCTGGCTGCGAATGAACTTTTCTACACAGTGGAATCTGAGGGATATTCTTCGAAATAAAGCCCGCACCATGATGGGGATGGCAGGTGTATGCGGATGCACGATGCTGATGATTGGAGCATTTGGATGTAATGATGCTATTGTCGGCATGCTTGACTGGATGTATGGTGAGCTGATGACAGGACAGAATAAAATCATGTTGAGTGAACAGTGTGACTACAGCGCGGCACTTGATTATGCAAATGAGTATAAGGGACAGATGGTGGAAGAGGGTGCAGTAGAGTTTATCAAAAATGATGTCTGCAAGACAGGTACGCTGACAGTGGTGGATCAGGGAAATTATCTGCACTATCAGGGAGTACAGATGGAACCGATCAGGCTATCCGGGAAGGGAATAGCCATGTCCTATAAAATGGCGCAGTCTCTAGGAATTCAGATCGGAGATTCTGTAAAATGGCATATTGTCGGTGAGGACGAGTGGGAGACCACGCGTATCAGTCAGATATACAGGGATCCGTCAGCACAGGGGATTGTGATGTACCGTGAGACGTTTGAGCAGCTGGAGCATACCTTCAGACCGACGACAATCCTGACAAATAAAACACCAAAGGCTGATATTACAGACGATGTCGAGGTACAGGCTGTCATGAATATCGGAGAGATGAAGCAGGCATTTATGAAAAGCATTGAGATCATGAATCTGATGATTGGTCTGATGGTCGGAGGAGCCGTTATTTTAGGAGTTGTTGTTCTTTATAACCTGGGAGTGTTATCGTTTGTTGAGAAAATGAGAGAAATCGCGACATTGAAGGTGCTGGGATTTCAGTCAAAGAAGATTAGGGGGATTCTTCAAAAACAGAATATCTGGGTCACGGCTGCCGGCATTCTAATCGGCCTGCCGGCGGGATATGGTCTGTTAATGGGGATCTGTTCTACCATGCCGGACACCATGGATATGGTGCCTGAGCTGACACTGCCTTCTTATCTGTATTCCATCGGCGGTACATTTTTGGTTTCCATTGCAGTGAATTTTATACTATCAGGGAAAGTCAAAACGATTGACATGGTGGATGCCTTGAAAGGTGTGGAGTAAAAAGACGGAGTAAAAAGACGGAAGAAATCCTTGCCCGCTTTCGCAAATGATAGTATAATCGTGAGAGAGCAAGGAGAGTTGATCATGAAACTAAGTGAATCATTTCATAAAGGGAAAGCAGCAATATCATTTGAGATTTTTCCACCGAAGAAGGAAGCTGATTTTCGGGATATCGACAGCCTGTTGGATCAGCTGGCAGAACTGAAGCCCAAATTCATCAGCGTGACATTTGGCGCAGGTGGAACGAGTACTGTGGGTGCAGACGGAAAGATTCAGAATCCCACAATTGAGATTGCAAAAAAAATCAAAGCACATGGTATCATTCCGGCAGTACATCTGACCTGTCTGAATTATACACGACAGGAGATCGATGCGATGCTTCTGGCATTTCAGGATGCAGGCATCAGAAATATTCTGGCGCTGCGGGGAGACCGGAATCCTGATATGGAGCCAAAACATGATTTTGAGCATGCCAGTGATCTCGTAGAATACATAACCGCACATGGAGATTTTGAAATCAGTGGCGCATGCTATCCGGAGGTACATCCGGAGTGCTTATATATGGATGAAGATCTGGAAAATCTAAAAAGGAAAGTGGATGCAGGGGCGACACATCTGATCTCACAGCTTTTCTTTGATAATGATTATTTTTATGAATTTGAGAGAAAAGCAAGGACGACCGGAATCACGGTACCGATAGAGGCAGGGATTATGCCGGTGACGAGTAAGAAGCAGATCGAGCGTATGGGCAGTCTCTGCGGAGCCTCCATTCCGCCGAAGCTCAGGGTCATGCTGGATAAATATGAGGATGATCCCAAGGCATTGACAGATGCCGGAATCGTATATGCGATGAATCAGATCGTGGATCTGCTGGCACATGATGTAGACGGAGTCCATCTGTATGTCATGAATAAGCCGGATATAGCAAGACGGATATGCGATGGCATTGCACATCTGAGAAATATGGAATAAAAAATCAATCAAAAAGGTTCACAACATTATGTGCGAAGCACATGATGTTGTGAACCTTTTATTGTATCTCCTGTTAAGCATCGGTTTCTGATGCATCAGTGTCCGGTGCTGTGCTTTCAGCATTTTCTACAGGCGGCAGTGTCATATAGACCTTGTCAATGCGGGTTTTGTCCATTTCAGCGACTTTCAGGTGGATGCCGTTATCCAGATCCACTGCTTCATTCTCCTCCGGAAGACGATCAAGCTGCTCGATGATGATACCGCCAATCGAATCATAATCCTCTGATTCCAGCAGCAGATCATCGGTCAGTTCCAATGCGTCATTGATATCATCCAGCTTCATGGAGCCCTCAATCAGATATTCACGGTCACCGATCTCCTGAATCAGATCACGTTCATCCTCATCAAATTCATCTCTGATCTCACCAACGATTTCTTCCAGAAGGTCTTCCAGTGTGATCAGGCCGACAGTGGCACCATATTCGTCCAGTACCATGATCATATTGATAGAGCTTTCACGCATCTCTATCATCAGTTCAGAGGTTTTCTTATATTCAAATGTGAAATTAGCCTCCCGCATGACGTTACGGACGTTAAAATGATCAGTATCTTCATAGAAGAGAATATCCTTGACGTTCACAAGTCCGATAATGTTATCTGTGGATTCTTCATAGACAGGAAGACGTGTATACTTCTCTTCCATAAAGACTTCCTTCAGTTCCTCCCATGTAGCCTCCACGCTGACACTGGACATGTCAACACGAGGAATCATGATGTCTTTTGCCAGTGAATCACCAAAATCAAATACATTATAAATCATCTGACGTTCTTCTTTTTCAATCACGCCATCCTCATGGCTGACATCTACGATGGTACGCAGCTCTGTTTCGGTCATGGAATTGTCAATAGAATTGATATCAATCCGGAGCAGGAACAGAATACCGTTTGAAAGTTTATCTACAATGAAAATCACCGGAGTCAGTATCCGCATAATGAACCGGATGACCGGAGCATAGGTCAGGGAAATTTTTTCTGAATATAATGTAGCCAGATTTTTGGGAGTAATCTCACCAAAGACAAGGATCAGGAGTGTCAGGACTCCGGTCACGATTCCGACATATGTATTTCCCCACAGCCGGATGGCAAGTGAAGTCGCAATGGAAGAAGCAGAAATATTTACGACGTTGTTGGCAACGAGAATGGCACTCAGCATCTTGGAACGGTGCTCCAGAAGATAAGTAACAGTCACGGCACGTTTATTACCTTCTTCGAATAAAGTACGAATACGAAGTTTATTGACAGTAGTAAGTGCAGTTTCTGCAGATGAGAAAAAAGCAGATAACAATAAAAGAACAACTAAAAAAAACAATTGCATGACACCATCGGTATCCAAACCAAATCACTCCTTATATTTATAAATTTATGTATATATAGGTGAAATGTTACTATACATTGGTAGGAGCTGTCAAGTAGAATTCAAGCAGAATAAGGAAAACGTATGTTTGCTTTTTGGAGACAAATATGATATGATGGGACTGTTTCAAACAGGCGACTGCCTGAATAACAGTTTGATAACAGGAGACGAGCAGATGAGACTGATACACTGTGCTGACATCCATCTGGATTCCAGAATGGAAGCAAATCTGACAAAAGAACAGGCAAAGCTCAGAAAGAATGAACTGCTGCTGACATTTTGCGATCTGGTTGAATATGCCGCGACTCATGACGTAAAGGCAGTTATGATTGCGGGAGATCTATTTGATACGGGGCGTGTAGCGGTCAGAACGCGCAATGTTGTGATGGAATTGATGACAGGGCATCCGCAGATAGATTTTTATTATGTTCGGGGCAATCATGACCAGACATGGCTTACTGCAGAACAGGGGGGCCTGCCGGACAACCTGTATCTGTTCGATGAGGAGTGGAAGTCTTATACTTACTCCGGGGAAGCGATTACGATCAGCGGAGTAGAGCTGAGCGCGGATAATCACCTGAGAGTATGCAATACGCTGGTTCTTGATCCTGATATGGTGAATATTGTGATGATGCATGGTCAGGAAGCCCATTATCACGGTAAGGATCAGGCAGAAATCATCAATCTGCGTGAATTGAGAGATAAAAGCATTGATTATCTGGCATTGGGGCATCTGCACAGCTATAAGGCAGAACCGCTGGATAAAAGAGGAATCTATTGCTACAGTGGCTGTCTGGAGGGAAGAGGCTTTGACGAATGCGGAGAAAAGGGATTTGTCCTGCTGGATGTGAAGGATGGCAGGATAGAATCACAATTCATTCCGTTTGCCAGAAGGACGCTTTTTGAAGTACCGGTAGATCTGTCAGGACTGCAGACCGCAGGTGAGATCGAAGCGGCAGTGGCAGAGCGGCTGTCCGGAATTGGGAAAGAAAATCTGGTCAAGGTACTGCTGCAGGGAAGTGTAGAGGTAGATACACCGAAGGATGCCGACTATCTGCGGAGCCGTTTTGCCGGAGATTATTTCTTTTTGAAGATCTATGATCAGACGAAGCTGGATATTCATATAGAAGATTATCAAAATGATGTTTCTCTAAAGGGAGAGTTCATTCGGATGGTTCTGTCAGAAAAACTGCCGCAGGAGCGGAAGACGCAGATCATTCTCAACGGAATCAGGGCTTTGTCAGGAGAAGAAATTGATTAGTCTGTCATATCACAGGATACAGCAGGCAGAAAGGATATAGCAGATGAGACTCATAACATGTCATATTGAGAATTTCGGAAAACTAAGTCATTATGACCATACGTTTCAGCAGGGCGTGAATGTGATACATCATGAGAATGGCTGGGGAAAAACTACATTTGCGGCATTTTTGAAAGCCATGTTCTATGGACTGGCATCTACAACCAAGCGTTCCGTACTGGAGAATGAACGAAAGAAATATATGCCGTGGCAGGGAGGTGCTTATGGGGGAAGTCTGACATTTGAACATGACGGAACCGCCTACCGGATTGAGAGATTTTTTGGTGAAAAGGATCGGGATGATACATTTGTCTTATATCATCTGCATACAGGACTGGAAAGCCATGATTATACATCGGCCATTGGTGAAGAGCTGTTCGGAATCAATATGGAGGGGTATGAGAGGAGCGCATATATTCCGCAGCTTGGACTGAATATCACAGCCAATGACAGCATCAATGCCAAGCTGTCACATTTGCTGGATGACGGGAATGATATCAATCATTATGAAGCTGCACTTTCAATTCTTGAAAATGCAGTCAAGGTATATAAGAAGACTGGAAACAGAGGAAGCCTGGGTGTGTTGGAAACACAGCTCTCCAGTATTGAACGGGAGCTGGAGAAGTCGGCAGGGATTGAAGATGCGCTGCCGGTATGGGAGACACGCCTGAAGAGCCAAAAGGAGGAACTGAATCTGCTGAACGACAGGCTGGCAGATATTAAACGGAGAGTGATTACAGCAAGCAGCTATGAAGCACAAAAAGCAAAAATGGAGCATTATGAACAGCTATGTGCAGACAAGAGAAGGATAGAGGCTTCGAGACAGGCACTCAGGGATTTCTTTAAAGGACATGAGCCTACAGAGGAGGAGCTTCGCGCAAAGGCAGAAGCGCATGACTCTCTGAATGAATTGAATACAAGAATTGAAGCAGAAACAGAAAAATGTGATTTCTATCAGGAGGCATATCAGGAGGAGACAGACACACGGACCGATCATTCCAAACAGATCGGATACATCATGGGGATTGTCTCGCTGGTGTTTTTTACAGTAGCCATCTTGTGCTTCTTTCACTTTATGTCTTTGCTCATTGGTGTCACAGCAGCAGCGGCAGGCGCAGTGGCACTGACTGTGTTTTTTGTGATGCTCAGACGCTCGGCAGCCATCAGGGATCAGGTCAAAAGAAAATCACGTGAAATATCGGAAAAATGTAGTATGATTCAGGAAAATATAGAACGGATGAAGCAGACCAAGGCAGCTCATGAGGCTGAAATCGAAGGCATGATGAGGTTCTATTTTACAGATATGAAGTCTTCGGAGGTACGTGAATGTATCAATGAATTAAAAAGCAGAAAACAGGCTCTGCAAAGTGCAGACGAGGACTATGCCAGGATTTGTGAATCTGTCCGTTTGTTTGAAGAACAAAATCATATACAGGAACAAAAGGATACCGGAAGCAACGCTGCAGAGAGTATACATGAGTCTTTGCAGGAGCTGCAGAATCAGGAAAGCAAAACCGGTCATCAGATAGAAGCTGCCCAAAGAGAAATCAGTGAACTGGAAAAGCGCACAGAGCAGATGAACCGGACACTCGATGAACGGATGGAGTTAGAAAGCGAGCGTGACAGGATCAAGGCAGAGCTGGAACAGAAGCGGGAACGTTGTGAAGTGCTGGAGGATACGGCAAAGTATCTGCAAAAAGCCAAGGAGAGTCTGTCAACACATTATTTCGGAGATCTTTGCAACAGCTTTGATCAGTATATACAGAAGCTTTGTACACCTCTCACGGGAGCTGCAAGCATGGATATCCATTTCAAAGTCAAGGTGGATGCCGCCGGCAGCAAAAGGGATCTGGACTTTTACAGCGAGGGCTATAAGGATATGATTGGTATCTGTACCAGACTTGCATTGATTGATGTACTGTTTGCCGGAGAGAAGCCGTTTATCGTATTAGATGATCCGTTTGCCAGTCTGGATGAAAACAGGCTGAAGGAAATGCTTTCAATATTGCAGCAGATCGGAAATGAGTATCAGGTGATTTATTTTGTATGTCACAGCAGCCGCAGTACCGCTTTGAATGAATAAAGCCCTGCTGCATGAATCAGGAAGAATAATCATGCTGTCCCCTGAATATAGTTACATATATGGAAGGGGTGGAATGATGGAACGAATATGGAAAACAAACAGCAAGGCAGCCCAGATCAGCAAAGCCCTCTTTTTGATGTATTTCATTACAGGGGTTTTGCTTTTCATACTGGCTTTTTTATTGTTCAAATTGCAGCTGAGTGAAGAGGTTGTGACGATCGGGATATTGGTCTCTTATGTATTGGCAACATTTCTTGGCGGCCTTTATATTGGAAAGAAAATGCAGAACAGAAAATTCCTATGGGGACTTACTGCCGGATTTCTTTATTTTGCCATTCTGCTGCTGGTTACGCTGGCAATCAACCGAACATTGGGAGATGGTGCAGGCAATGTCATAACCACAATGATCATGTGTGTCTGCGGCGGAACTTTCGGGGGAATGCTTGCGTGAAAAAACTCTTTAATTTGGCAATGACTTGTGATATACTATGATTTGCATGAATTTTGGCAAGGGGCAGTGACACAGGCAGGGTTATTGCTGATCACAGAAAGAAAAGGACGGAAGATTAAAAATGAAAAAGAGTAAAGGAATCATAGTACTCATAGCAGCCATTCTATTGATAGCCGGGCTGGGCTATATGGTTGTATTTGGTGTTGGAAGTGAAAAGACCGGAGCGGCAGAGGGCATCAAGCTTGGTCTGGATCTGGCGGGAGGCGTCAGCATCACATATCAGGTAGAAGGGGATGACCCATCTTCAGAGGATATGAGCGATACCATCTACAAGCTGCAAAAACGTGTGGAGAATTACAGCACAGAGGCGCAGGTATATCAGGAGGGCAGTGATAGAATCAATATAGAGATACCGGGTGTATCAGATGCCAACGCAATCCTTGCGGATCTGGGAAAGCCGGGCTCTTTGTATTTTGTCAGTCAGAATAATCCGAAAGGTGAGCCGAACTACACCATCGGCATGAATGCAGACGGAACAGCAGGTTATGTACTTTCCAAGAGCATAGAAGAGCTGGATGCTGAAGGATCTGTTGTACTGATGGGAACAGATGTCAAGGCAGCACAGGCGA